>CAYWLE010000014.1:0-9523 GCA_964458825.1 uncultured Oscillospiraceae bacterium
CGGTGCCGTCCTTGATGCCCTGACGCAGGCCGTGCATCATATCTTCAAAGGAGAGCTCGCCATCTTCGAAGAACTTCTCCATCAGTTCATCCTCAGCGCCTGCGGCAGCCTCCATAATGGCCTCGCGCGCTGCTTCTACCTGAGAGGCTACGGAAGCGGGAATTTCAACTTCCTTGAGGTTCTTACCCTCGCCCATGAACGCCTTATTCTCCAGCACGCATACAACGCCGGTGAACTTGCCGCCCTCGACCACGGGAACCATGATGGGAGCCACATGGCTGCCGTACTTCTCGGTGATGGTTGCCAGCGCCTTTTCGAAATTGGCGTTCTCGCGATCCATCTGGTTCATAACGACCATGCGGGAGGTATGGGTCTTATCGCACATTGCCCATGCCTTTTCAGCGCCTACATTCAGACCGGATACTGCGCCCACGGTAATGATAGCGCCTTCGCACACGCTCAGCGGGCCAGCCTGCTCGCCGGCGAAATCGAAGTAGCCGGGGATATCGATGAGGTTGATCTTGGTTTCCTTCCACTCCAGCGGAGCGATGGCTGCGCTGATGGAAATCTGACGCTTGATTTCTTCCTGATCGTGGTCAGTGGTGGTGGAGCCATCCTCCACGCGGCCCTGACGGTCGATCGCGCCTGCGGTGAACAGAAGCGCCTCAACCAGAGTGGTCTTGCCTTCGCTGCCATGTCCGACAACAGAAATATTGCGGATATTCTTGGCCTGATAATCTTTCATAGAAAATTCCCCCTGTCATTTATGTAGTCCTGCACGTTTAGATGCCGGGTCTGGCTCAACGCAAACTGCGCCATATACGCCATAGTATTTATATTTTAACAGAAAACCACAGATTTGAAAAGCCCCTTTGGGCAGGAAATTCTTCTTTTTCCGGTGAATATAATGTTATGATTTATACTTTCTGCGGTTTTTCCGAAGATTCACCCCAAAATGGAGCCTTTTCCGGGAGACAGAACGAATGTTTCGAAGATTGATATGCCTGCTGGCTGCGTTGAGCCTGCTTGCCTGCCCCGGGCTGGCAATGACCCGAGAGGAGCTGCGATCTGCCTATCGAGCCATAAGCCAGACCCGCAGCGACGCCTCTCCCTACGAGCAGCTTCCAGACAGCTCGGGCTTTTCCTCCGTCGGCGCGCTCACTAAGGCAAAGCAGGCGGAGGCGCTCGCCTACCTGAATTTCCTGCGCAGCCTAGCCGGGCTCCGCAGCGTATCCATCAACCCCCTCTATACCCTGCGCGCCCAGAACGCCGCGCTTGTGCTCTCCGCCAACGACCAGATCAGCCACAGCCCCGCACGGCCGGAGGGCATGCATGCCGACCTCTATGATTCCGCCCTCACCGGCGCTTCCATGAGCAACCTTGCCTGCTTTAACTGGTTTTCCAACGATATACTCATCGACGGCGTGACCTACTTTGCCCGGGACGACGGCGACATGAACCTTTCCAGCCAGAGCCACCGACGCTGGCTGCTGGATCCTGCCATGGCAGAGACGGGCTTCGGTCTTGCCTCCGCCGACAGCGGAAACAGCTATGTGGTGATGTATGCTGTGGACGGCGGCAATCCAGACGCGCTATGGAGCTACGTGGCTTGGCCGACTGCGGAGGCTTTCCCAGTGGAGCTGATGCGGGATGGTCTGGCTTGGTCGTTGAGCCTGAACGAAGCCCTCTATGATCTGGACGCCTCCAGCCCCGTGGTTTACCTGCGCGAGCAGGCGAGCGGCGCTGAGTTCATTTTCTATCCAGCCACACAGGTGGGCGACGGCTTCTGCGCCATCAGCCGGGACGCCTACGGCTCCGGCGACTGCATCATCTTCAGACCCGAGCTTAGCAAGGCCTGCATCGACGAATACCTGCAAAACCAGCTATGGGAGGTTCGCGTGACCGGGCTGCTTGCCCCGGATGGCAGCCAAGCCGAGATCAGCTACACCAGCCGCATGACCTCCCTCTACCCGCAGGAGCCGGTGAACGTGGAGATATCCCAGCTGGAGGCTGCGCTGCATGCGGGCGAGCGCCTGTCCCTCTCCGCCGCCGTGATACCCGGCTATGCCGACGACCTGAGCATCCTCTGGTCGAGCAGCGACCCTGCCGTGGCCCGCGTGGATGAAGACGGCTGCGTGACCGCCGCCGCTCCCGGCAGCTGCACCATCACTGCAAGCAGCATAAACGGCAGGACGGATAGCTGCATGCTCACCGTAGAGCCATGATTCAGCAAGCTCATAATTCAGCCTGACCGCAGAGCTTCCCTGCCGGAGCTCTGCTTTTTGCTGTCTATCTGCATATCATATCCTCGATCTCCAGCAGGCGATTATACTTTGCCAGACGTTCGCCCCGGGCAGGCGCGCCCGCCTTGATAAACTCCACGCCCGCGCCCACAGCCAGATCGGCAATGGCGCTGGAGAGCGTTTCACCGCTCCTGTGGGACACGATGGCGCTGTAGCCGCCGCTGCGAGCCAGACGCACGGCTTCCATGGTTTGGCTGAGGGTGCCGATCTGGTTTGGCTTGACAAGTATGGCGTTCGCCGCGTCCATGCGCATGCCCTGCCTGAGCCGCCGGGGATTGGTGGTAAACAGGTCGTCGCCCACAATCATGACCTCGCTGCCCAGCGCTTCGGTGATGCTGCGGAAGCCCTCGAAATCTTCCTCCCCCAGCGGATCCTCGATGGAGAGCAGCGGATAGCGCTCCGCAAGGCTGTGCCAGTAGGCAATCAGCTCCTCTCTTTCGAAGAACCTGCCGCTCTTGCTCTGCCGGTAGCCATCCTCCTGCGCCCATTCGGAGGCGGCTGCGTCCAGCGCGAGGCACATATCCTCGCCCGGCCGCCAGCCAGCCCGCTCCACCGCCTGAAGCAGGCAATCCAGCGCCGCCTCATCCCGTTCCATGCTGGGTGCAAAGCCGCCCTCATCACCCACCGAGGTGGCAAGCCCAGCCTCTGAGAGCAGCTCCCGCAGCGTCTGATAGCACTCCGCGCCCATGCGCATGGCTTCATGAAAGCTATCCGCGCCCACGGGAACCAGCATGAACTCCTGTATCTCAAGGTTATTGCCCGCATGCCTGCCGCCGTTGATGACGTTGAACATCGGGCAGGGCAGTTCCTGTGCGCAGATGCCGCCAAACCAGCGGTACAGCTCCAAGCCAGCCGACCTTGCCGCCGCATCCGCCGCCGCCCAAGACACGGCAATCATAGCGTTTCCGCCGAGGGTGGAGCGATCCTCGCTCTCGTCCAGCTCGATCATGGCGCTGTCCACATCCCGCTGGTTGGCTGCGTCCACGCCGATGAGCGCATCGCGGATGCAGCCGTTTATGTTCTCCAGCGCACGGCGCACGCCCCTGCCGTGGTAAGCCTCGCCGCCATCGCGCAGCTCATGCGCCTCATGCTTTCCCGTGGACGCTCCCGAGGGTGCGCTGCCCACGCCGACGCTGCCGTCCGCAAGGGTCAGCCGCACCTCCACGGTTGGCACGCCCCGAGAATCAAATATCTGCCGTCCATGCACATCCCTTATCTTCATTTTTCCACACCTCCGCCCCTATTCTTTTCCATATTTCATTTCATTATCCATTCCCCTTCGGGCAAATCTGTGCTATACTTGAAGCTGGATATAGGTCTGAAAAAATCGATTAAAACACAGGGGAGAAGCGGCGCAGGCCGCGCTTGGCTATGTATTACGATACTTACAGAGGAAAGAGGAGCGGCAGGAAACCACGGCGGCGCAGGGGCTGCCTGAGCCTATGCATCGGCGCGCTGCTCAAGCTGATCGCGCTGGTTTTGGTTCTTGCACTGCTGGCTGCGGCGGCACTCTACATCATGCCCGTTTCATTTATGAACATCGAATCTCCCGGCGCAAGCCTTTCCCTCAACTCCAGCCTACCCAGCAACCGGGTGAACATACTTCTGCTGGGGCTTGACTACATGGAGGACAGCCGGCAGAGGAGCGATTCCATGATCGTCGCCTCCGTGGGCAAGGGTTCGGTGCGGCTGGCGTCCATACTGCGCGACACGCTGGCCGATATTCCCGGCCGTGGAACCAGCAAAATCAACGCCGCCTATGCCTCAGGCGGCGCTGAAATGAGCATGCAGGTGGTGAACCAGACCTTTGGCTTGAACATCACGAACTACGTCGCCATCGACCTAAAGACCCTTGTGGATCTGGTGGATGCGGTGGGCGGCGTGGATATCGAGGTGAAGGAGAACGAGCTTGACCAGCTCAACCTATACGCCTACAACACCTACAAGAAGATCATAAATGAGAACCCCGAGAAATACGCCCACTATGCATCCTCCCAGCCCTTTACCGAGGCGGGCACGCTGCACCTGAACGGGCTATTTGCCACCAGCTATGCCCGCATACGCAAGGTGGGCTATGATTACGCCCGCACTGCGCGGCAGCAGGAGGTTATCCGGGCGGCGCTGAAGAAGATACGCAGCCACATTACCGATCCCGGCATGTATGCCAAGCTGATCGGCATATATCGGGATTCTATCCAAACCAACCTGACCATGCCGGAGCTGATCTCCCTCGCGGAGAAGATACTGCTGGCGGACGAATTTGAAACCAGCCGCTTCCCCACCGAAGATAACCGCTACGACAACGGCTCCTCCATTGAGATAACCAATGCCGACGCCAACCGCGCCTCCATGCATGATTTTTTGTATGGCTGAGGCTGGCTGAAGCAGAAAGCAAAAATCCAACCTATCTTCTTCGACTGGTTGGATTTTTTGTGTTTATGGGCTTTATCAGCAGTCTGAAGCCCCCCCTTGCAGGGCATAGCTGCAAAGGGGGGGCTTTTTGCTTATTTGGTTCAGCGCCGGTCTTCAGGCAGGCTGGATCACAGGGCGCTGAGCAGGGCTGCGATGGTCTGGTTGGCGGAGGCCAGTGCAGAGATCATGCGCATAAGCTCGCCCATCAGCTCCGTGGTGAACTTCTGCTGCTGCGCATCATCCAGCGCGAGCGCATTTACCGCGCCATCGCCGCTGAGGTTCAGCCAGCTGCCATCGCTCTCCACTGCCTCAAAGCTGGCGCTTGCGGTAAGACCATGGTCATCCTCGAGGTAGTTTATCTCCAGCATGCCCTTGGTATGGTCTGCCGCAGGATCGGGCGTATAGAAGATACCTACCTCCATATCCGGCTGATGGTAGCGCACGCCATAGGAATCCTCTGCAATCAGAAGCTCGGCATATACGTCATCATTCCAGTCGCTGACATAGATATGCACTGCATTTTCAGGCGAGCGCTCAGCGGACAATGCACCGAAACAAATGCCCTCGAATTCCTCCCTGCCATTTTCATCCACGCCGCCGGTGGGAGAGATGACACAGCCCTCCAGCTTGTCGATCTCGCCGCTCTGGGCATTCTCATAGATGGTAATAATGCTGACAATGCCCTCGCGGAGGAGATTCATATCGGCGTCCACGGCATTCAGCTCGATATACAGCTCGCCGGCTACATCCTCCGTGACGACGGCATCGCCGCTGGTCAGCCTGCAATACAGCTCCAGCTTTTCGGCTTCATCACCATTGCTGATGCAGAGCCTCAAGGCAAGTTCATTCTCACTCTCGCTATAGGCGCCCGCAGCACTCAGGCGCAGCGGGTTCAGCTCGCAGTATTCCACGCAGCTATTGTACTTGCCCTCCACATTGAGTATGCTATTTGCAATTTCAGGATACTTATCCAGCGTTTCCGCCACGGCATGATAGAGGCTGTTCAAGGCTTCCTCGCTCACATTGAAGCTATAGTACTGGGTGTCGATGGCGTCTGGATCATTATTCTCCATGGGGGCCAAGGTTCCCATGACTTCGCCAAGGAACGCTGCAAAGGGTATCTGAAGCTCCTGAAGCATGAGATCGAAGCTGCCCATAACGCTTTCCAAATCTACCAAAGCAGAATCCAGCATGCCGCCAAGATCCACGCTGTAGGTATCCGATACACCATCCATACCAAGCAGCAGCTTGCCGCCCTCCAACATTGCCGTGACGGCGGTGACGGGTTCGTCTGCGGCAGTCACGCCGAGGCACAGACCGGATGCCGTATCCGTCCCTGCCAGAGCCAGACGCAGACCGACGCCGCTCAGGTCAAGGTTTGCTTCGCCATCATTGATCGATATCACCAAATCGCTCAGGCGCAGCTCCGTTCCCTGAGCAAATGCAAGACCGGAGAGCAGCAGCGCTGCCGCAAGCAGGATTGAAAGTAACTTTTTCATCATGAAACCCCCTTGTTCCTCTAGATAAATTTCATCTATTATAGTATAATAACTATAATACCCATTTAAGCTTTTCGACATATCGGAGCAGAATTCCTGCTAGCTGGCGGGACTTTCAGGCAGAGACGGCAGGCAAAAAAGCCTTACACAATTAAGAAAAGCAAAAAAAATCGCCGCATGGCAAAAATTTCCTTCAAAAAAAGTGAACCAATCTGCTTTTTCTGCGTCAAAGAAGCATAGAAGAACAATGCAAGAAAAACCAAGGCTTGGAAACCATGGGCGGTGCTTTGCAAAAAACGCCGTTCGTTTCAATAAGGAAAGGGGAAAGAACATGAAGAAGCTCTGTGCGCTGATCTTGGCGCTGCTGCTCGCGATAAGCAGCCTGCCCGCACTGGCGGTATCCACTGCCGGAAAGGGCGACACCATAGCCCGCAATGGCGAGCTTGCCGCCTTTACGGATGGCAACGGCTATATCTACGTATCCGGTCTGGACAAGCCGGTGAACACCACCTTAGTGGACAGGATACTTACCATCGATCCCTACCGCATCGTTTTCTTTGCGTTAGGCTCTGGCGATTACTCCACCAAGCTGGTCAGTATCGATCTGGAGGACTTCTCCGAAACCGTGCTCACCAGCGACGCCTACGCTGCCTGCGCCGATGGCGACAGCATCTATTACATCTCCGATCGCAACTCCGTTGAGCTGGTCAAGATCGATCTGGATAGCCTCGTGAGCGAAACCGTGTTCACCGCCAACGAGTCTCTGGAGCGCATTTACCTGAGCAAAGCAGGCATTGTTACCACGCTGGTAGACGGCGCGGGCGCTTACATTCAGGATAGCATCAGCGGCAGCTTCCTGCCCTTCAACGGCGAGATCGCCGCCGAGGTTGCGGTCTGCGACGGCTTTGAGCTGCTTGTGACCGACTCCGGCAACCTCTATGTACAGGCGGATGGTCTGTCCGCAGCCACCCTTGTGGATTCCAACGTGCAGGCTTGGTCGGTGATCGGCTCCAGCGTCTACTACCTCAGCGGCAGCGGCGATGGCCTCTCCCTCAAGAGCTATGACAGCGAAACCCGCCTCACCAGCATTATCCTCCGCCCCGGCGCGGATATGGAGGTGCAGCTGACTGCCAGCGAAAACGCGCTGTTCATGCTCTCCAAGGCGGGTGAGATCTATTCCGTGGATGTAAACGGCGGCAAGCTGGTGCGCTTTGCCACCCTCCCCCTCCTTTCCAGCTATGCGCTGGGCAACGGCAGGACGCTGGAAAGCTACCGCATCGAAGCGGTCAGCGGTCAGCTGAACGTATATGGCGTTGTGAATGATAACGATTTCCTGCCCAGCTTTACCTTCGTCAATTCCACCTCCCAGCTGGTCGAGGTGGCTTCCGGCGAGATCATGCTGCTGAGCGCCTACGCCATCAGCGGCGAGAGCACCGTATGGGATCTGCTCCAGCCTGCGCCCCAGTATTCCACCCTGCGCAAGGGCAGCCGCGGCGACGCTGTAAAGGCAATCCAGCAGCCCCTATATGACCTGAACTACTACGACTATTACATCGACGGCATCTTTGGCTGGCGCACTGAGCGAGCCATACGCCTGTTGCAGGCCGATCTGGACATGGAGATCGACGGCATTGCCGATGAGGAGCTTCAGCGCATCATACTCTCCGGCAAGCTGGAAGCCTATGATCCCTACCGCAGCCTTGAGCGCGGCGACCGTGGCTACCGCGTGCAGGAAATGCAGGAGCGGCTGCGCGACCTTGGCTACCTTGCCGACGATGCGGACGGCATCTTTGGTTCTCGCACGCAGGATGCAGTGAAGCTGTTCCAGTCTGAAAATAATCTGCGTGCCTCCGGCACTGCCACCTCGGACACCCTGCGCAAGCTCTATTCCAGCTCTGCCAACGCCTGCTCCAGCTACATTGATTTGCAGCGCGGCGACAGCGGCTATCGCGTGCGCGAGCTGAACCGCCGCCTGAAGGCGCTCTATTACCTCGAGGGCGAGGTTGGCTCCAGCTACAATTCCGCCACCGCCGCCGCGGTAGAGCGCTTCCAGGAGGAGGCAGGGCTTACGCAGAACGGCATTGCCAGCGTGAAGGTGCAGCAGCGCCTCTTCTCCAAGAAGGCGCCCGAATACAGCGGCTACATCACCCTACAGCGTGGCGACGATAATGAGCGCGTGAAGGAAATGCAGCTGCGGCTGGTGGAGCTTGGCTACCACATTGGTCGCACCGACGGCTACTTTGACCGCGCCACCCGCGACGCCGTGAAGCTGTTCCAGCGCGCCATCGGCGTGAAGGCAAGCGGCAAGGCCGATCCCGATACCCTCAATGCTCTCTATTCAAAGCATGCGCCCGCCTATCACGAGCCTGAACAAATCGGCGAGCCGATCATTGAGCTGAGCGCCTACACCAGCTTTGAGGGCGGCATTTACTACATTGCCGACAGCTATGCCGACAACGGAAACGTCAGCGTGAACTGGTTTGCCGCAGGCGATGTTGCCAGCTACAGCGTGCGCATCACCGATGACCGCGGCAACGTGTATGCCGACGATCAGAACCTCTCCCCTGAGCAGACCACCGCAACCATACCGATCACCAGCCTGAGCGCCGAGCGCACCTACACGGTAAACGTGGTCGCCTATCCCATGGAAGCAGCCGATGATGCAACCTACGCATCCATCTCCTTTGTGCGCGTGCTGGATAAGCCCGAGCCGACGCCCACCGAGGAACCCATTGTGGAACCTGATCCCACTGAGGAGCCGATCATAGAGCCCACCGAGGAACCCATTGTGGAACCGGACCCCACTGAGGAGCCGATCATAGAGCCCACCGAGGAACCCATTGTGGAACCGGACCCCACTGAGGAGCCTGTGCCGATGGTCGGCACGCCGGTTCTGTCCATCGAGCCTTACGTAACCATCAACCAGAGCGAGGTTACTGTGGGCAGCCTCAAAACCATTCTGGATATCTACGAGGTTCCTGCCGGTGAACTGAGCATGAGCTGGCCTGCCGAGAATGCATCCAGCTACGATGTGCAGATCAAGGACGCCTTGGGCACGGTTCTGGTTGACCAGAGCGTGATCGACAGCTATGCAGGCGTCAACACGGATATACTGGGGCTGGAGCCGGGCAGCATCTATTGCCTGTATGTCACCGCATACTCTGTCTACGATGGCAGCGCCAGCGACACCGCAGTGCTCAACTTCATGCTCTCCACGCAGGCGACTTACGACGAGCCCGCCCTCATTGACGAGCTTCCCGAGGATGAGTACTACGACGAAGAGGAGCCTGAATACGTGGCTCCCGAGGA
>CAYWLE010000014.1:9623-17860 GCA_964458825.1 uncultured Oscillospiraceae bacterium
TCCCGAGGATGAGTACTACGACGAAGAGGAGCCTGAATACGTGGCTCCCGAGGACGAGTACTACGAGGAGGAACCCGAATACGTGGCTCCCGAGGATGAGTACTACGAGGAGGAACCCGAATACGTGGCTCCCGAGGATGAGTACTACGAGGAGGAGGAGCCTGAATACGTGGCTCCCGAGGATGAGTACTACGAGGAAGAGCCTGCGGTAGAGGAGGAACCCAGCGAGGAAGCCTACTACCCGACGGACGATCCCAGCGCATGGAGGGAGCCGATCACGCCGGATTCCGATCCCGAAGCCATCAAGGTTATGCAGGAACGGCTGGTGGAATGGAAGTGGCTGGAAAAGAAGAGCTTCGACAAGGGCGTGCTGGATGACGTCACCGTAGATGCCGTGCTGCTGTTCCAGAGCACCTGCCTTGAATACGGCATGAACGTGGAGCTGATCGATGTGGAGCACCCCGAGGTTGGCGTGGACACCCTCTGGCTGCTGTTCAACGCCGATGGCGCGGAGTACATCAACCCCAACGCATAAGGAATCATGGCATAAATACAAGACCGCCGGTTGAAGTAAAACCGGCGGTCTTCGTTTTTTTATTTCTATTATCTACTGCTATTTACTGCTCATCCTCTGCGGTGCGCATGGCTGCGGCGATCACCTCGGCAAGAGGCACGCCATGCTCCAGCGCGGCACGGGCAGCGGACTCATATTCCGGCTTGCATCGGCGTATGCCAGCGCCCTCGGCGGTCTTCAGTTCCACCGCGCCGTAGGGGGTGTTTGCCGTACAGCTGCCGCGAGAGAGCATGCGCCGGCAGAAGCCTTGCATCCGCACGCCAAGGCTGGTGGTATGACGCAACATTTCATCCGCCATGGACTGCGCATCCTCCGGTCGAACGAGGCAGCTCAGCTTCACTGCGGGGCGACCCTTCTTCATCTGGATGGCAGTTGAATACACATCCAGCGCGCCCGCATCCATCAGACGCTGGCTGGCAAAGCTAATTGCCTCGCCGGTCATGTCATCGAGGTTGCAGTTGAGCTCCACCACTTCGTCGCAGCGCATCTCTTCTGTTTCACCCAGCATCACGCGCACGCAGTTTGCCGCCTCAAATTCCTTCATGCCCATGCCGCAGCCGATCTTCTCGATGCGCATGCGGGGCATCCAGCCAAAATCATTGGCAAAGTACTTCAGCAGCGCCGCTCCGGTGGGGGTCAGCAGCTCGCCGCGGATCCTGCCCGCCTGCGCAGGCATGCCCCGAAGCAGGTAGGCTGTGGCAGGCGCAGGCACAGGCACCACGCCATGCATGCAGCGAACCTCGCCGTAGCCCGTGGTGATCGGGGAAACAACCACCCGCTCCGCGCCGATGAGCTGCATCAGCAGGCAGACCGCGCTCACATCCGTCACGGCATCCATCATGCCAACCTCGTGGAAGTGGATCTGGGTAACATCGCAGCCATGGGCATGCGCCTCCGCCTCGGCAATGAGGCTGTACACGCCGCGCACATCCCGCTTGACTGCCTCGGGCAGGTCGAGCGCAGCGACGATGGCTTCCACATCCCTCAGACCCGCATGGCTGTGGTCATGGGAATGGTCGCAGTGATGTGCATGGTCGTGCGGGCAGTTATGGTCGTGGTCAGGCTCGTGGGGATGCTCGTGGGGATGCTCATGAGCGTGGTCAGGCTCGTAGTCAGGCACATCGTCGCTCACCTCCTCCACGCCGCCGATCTTCACCGATACATGGCTGCCCCGCACGCCGCAGCGCACGGCTTCGCTTCTTTCCATGTGCATATCTGGCACGCCGATGGCGTTCATGCGCTGCACGAAGGCATCGGGGTCAGGCAGAAGCTCCATCAGGGCAGCGGTGAGCATATCCCCCGCCGCACCCATATTACATTCGATATAAAGGGTTTTCATTCCGAAATGCTCTCCATCTGGTTTATGGTATTTGCAAGGTAGCCTGCGCCGAAGCCATTATCAATGTTCACCACGCTGACGCCGCTGGAGCAGGAATTGAGCATGGACAAGAGCGCCGACACCCCTCCGAAGCTGGCTCCATAGCCCACGCTGGTGGGCACGGCGATCACCGGGCAATCCACCAGACCGCCAACGACGCTGGCCAGCGCGCCCTCCATACCCGCCACGGCGATTACAACGCGGGCACGGGAGAGCAGCTCCATATTGCTCAGCAGCCTGTGGATGCCTGCCACGCCGACATCATAGAGCCGCTCCACCCGGCTGCCGAAGTTTTCGGCGGTCAGCGCCGCTTCCTCGCACACGGGCAGGTCGCTGGTGCCGCCGCTGGCAACCACCACGCAGCCGCGCAGCTCCCTTGGCTTTCTATTGGCAATACCAATATGGGACAGAGGATCATAGAAAAGCTCCACCATGCCGCCCACCTTTTCCGCCGCCTGCGGCGACATGCGGGTGATGAGTATGTTCTCCTCCCCCTTCTCCGCCATTGCAGCGCAGATCCTGCCGATCTGCTCCGGGGTCTTCCCCGCCCCGTAGATCACCTCGCCCACGCCCTGACGCACGCCGCGATGATGGTCGATGCGTGCAAAGCCGATATCCTCGAAGGGAGCCTGCTTCAGCTTGATAAGCATATCCTCGGGGCTGAGGCTTCCATCCTGCACCCGGCGCAGCGCACCGAGCAGCTCCTGCTTGTTCATTCTTCGATCTCCATTCCCTTCCGCGGCTTCAGATCAAGGCAAAGCCGACTGAAATCCGCCTCCAATGCCGAAATAACCTCTGCACGCCTATCCAAAAGCAGCGGCATCTGCGCCTCAGGAAGCTCCAGCCGGGCGCTGTTATCGCCGTCCACGCGCACGCGGAAATCACTGAAGCCGAGCCTCGCAAGCGCCGCTTCGGAACGTTCCACCCGTGCAAGCGTATCGCCGTCGATCTCCTGACCCACGGGTATGCGGGTAGCAAGGCAGGCGTAGGCGGGCTTATTCCATGTAAAAAGCCCCGCCAAGCGGGACAGCCTGCGAACCTGCGCCTTGCTTATGCTGCAGAGCCTGAGCGGCGAGAGCACCTGCATCTCCCTCAGTGCGCGCATGCCGGGACGGTCGCCCGCATCATCGGAGGCGTTGGTTCCATCCATCACGCAGCCATAGCCATCCGCCTGCGCCGCAGCCAATATCGCACTGAATATACGCCTCTTGCAGTGGTAGCAACGGTTCGAAGGGTTAGCGCGCACGGCTGCATCCGCAAGCACGTCCAGCTCAATTATACGCATATCGCAGCCAAGCTCTTGGGTCAGCCGCCGGGCATCCTCCAGCTCGAAGGCTGGCTGGAACTGGCTATGGACATAGTATACCCCAATTTCTGCGCCGCAGGCAAGCCCGGCATAGAGCAGCAGAGCAGAATCACAGCCGCCGGAAAAGGCAAGCGCAATCCTCGGATGCGCCGCAAAGAAGGCTTGCAGCGCCTCGGGCAGCAGTTTTGGATCAAGCTTCAGATTCATGCGAGCGCCTCCATGGGTATCCGCCGGGCAAGGGCATAGTTTTTGTAGGCTGGCTCGCCGGTCAGCTCCCGAAGGACATCCAGCCACGGCGGCAGGGAAACCTCGGCTTCCTCGCTCTCCAGCTCCACCTCCAGCGTAGCGCGGTCGCTCCAGAAGGCATATATATCGATCTCCATCGTCCGGCCGGCATAGGGTATGCGGTAGCGCTTCTTTTCGATGGTTCGAAGGGCAGGATCCGCCTGCTGCATAAGCGCGTCATATTCAGCGCGGCTGATCTCCCGCTCGCTCTCCTCGCAGCTCAACTCGCTCACGCGGCGCTTTTCGGTGTGGATGAAGGTTTCCCTGCCCTCCGCCTCCACGCGGCGCAGGCGGCTGGTATAGCCGTTTCCACTGCTGGAAAGGTAGGTTTGGCTGATCTGCCAAGCCTCGCAGCCGGGCATGGCGGCAAGCGTCGCCTCGTCCGGCATGCGGATCAGGTACTTTCGTTCGATCTCCAGCTTTCCATGGTTCATTTTATCCAACCTTCCTTATCATGCCCGTCAAATGTCCGCTTGCAGAGCTGCAAGCTCCGGCACGGGGGTTGCCGCCTGAAGGTTCCATGTCAGCACAGACAGAGAGGCATAGCCCGCCTGATTGAGCAGCAGATCGCTGCTTGCATCGGTTTCCGGCAGCACGTTGGGGCTATTCTTGAGGCGATAGCGACCCTCGCCCAGCTCCTCCATCTCTGCATCACAGATAAACTCATAGGATACCGTCGCCGCACGCATGCCCTTTATCGGCACGCCCTCCGGCACGTTCAGGTTATATATCTCTCCTCTGGGCAGCGGATGCGCCATCGCCCACTCTGCCGTGCGCACAGCAAGCCTTGCCGCCGCAGCATAATCTGCGATATTCTGGTTGTCATAGCCGCAGAGGGATGCCGCCACCGCAGGCACGCCGCACATGGACGCCTCCATTGCCGCAGCCACCGTGCCGGAATAGAGGATCGCCGCGCCGCGGTTGGGACCGTTGTTCACGCCGGAAAGCACGCAGTCCACCGCCTCGTTTCGCATGACATACAGCCCCACGCGCACGCTATCCGCAGGCGTGCCATCCACGCTATAAGCCTCGATGCCATCCTCCAGCTCCACCCTGCGCAGCTGAAGCGCCTTGGTGAGGCTTGCCGAATGGCTGGCTGCGCTTCTCTGGCTATCCGGCGCGCACACAGTGACCCGATGTCCTGCCCGCTTGGCTTCCCTTGCGAGGGCAAGGATGCCCGGGGCAAACACGCCATCATCGTTTGAAATAAGTATATGCATAGCTATCATTCTCCATATCTGATGTACATATAATAAGTAAAAAGCGTATACAATAATTATAGCGCAATACTGATGAACTGTAAACCTGAAATTGTTCCATCCAGCCATCTGGGGCTCGGCTGCCAAGTATTGAATATATTCACAGGATGTGATAGAATATGCATGGATACAAGGCTGGCAATATCTGCCACAGCCACAGAAGAAATACCAAATATAGCAAATTGAGGCGTTTCCTGATGAAAAAAGTACTAGGCTACCTGAAAGATTATAAGCTTGAAAGCATACTCGGCCCGCTGTTTAAGCTGATCGAGGCTTGCTTTGAGCTGTTTGTACCCTTCGTGATCGCCGCCATTGTTGACCGCGGAATACCCAATGGCGACGCCGGACGCATACTGCTGCTGGGCGGCGCGCTGGTTGCTCTGGCGCTGGTGGGGCTTGGCTGCGCTGTGACGGCGCAGTACTTTGCCGCCAAGGCCGCGGTAGGTCTGGCTGCCAAGCTTCGGCATGCCCTCTTTGCCCACATACAGAAGCTGAGCTATGCGGATCTTGATCGCGTGGGAACCTCCACCCTCATCACCCGCATGACCAGCGATATCAACCAGGTGCAGACCGGCGTGAACCTTGCGCTGCGGCTGTTCCTGCGCTCGCCCTTTATCGTATTTGGTTCGCTGATTATGGCGCTGCTCATAGATACGCGCTGTGCGGTGATATTTGCCATCGCCATACCGGTGCTGGCCGTGATCGTGTTCGGCGTGATGCTCATCACCATGCCCATGTACAAAAACACCCAGTCCCAGCTGGACAGCGTGCTGCTGCTCACCCGGGAAAACCTCTCCGGCGTGCGCGTGCTGCGTGCCTTTGGGCGGGAGGACGACGAGGTTGCCGACTTCAACCAGCGCCACGACAGGCTAACCAAGCTGCAAACCATCTCCGCCCGCATCAGCTCCCTGATGAACCCGCTGACCTACGTGGTTATCAACCTTGCCTTGGTGGCGCTGCTCTATACCGGCGCGGTGCAGGTGAATACCTCCGTACTGACCCAAGGCGAGGTCATTGCCCTCACCAACTACATGGGGCAGATACTGGTGGAGCTTATCAAGCTGGCGAACCTCATCATCACCGTATCCAAGGCAGTTGCCAGCGGCAAGCGCGTGGGCGCGGTGCTGGCGCTGCGACCCAGCCTCGCCCAGCCCGCCCAGCCCAAGCGCATCGCCGCCGAGCAGCGCGGCAGCGTGGAATTTGACCATGTATCGCTGAAGTATGCCAGCGGCGCTTCCGAATCCCTCAGCGAGGTCAACTTCACCGCCAACCCCGGGCAGATGATCGGCGTGATCGGCGGCACAGGCTCGGGCAAGAGCACGCTGGTGAACCTCATTCCCCGCTTCTACGAGGCGACCGACGGCGTGGTTCGCGTGGGCGGCGAGGACGTGCGCCAGCTGGCTACCGATGATCTGCGTCGCCGCATAGGCGTGGTTCCCCAGAAGGCGCTGCTCTTCAAGGGCAGCATACGCGACAACCTTTGCTGGGGCAACCCCGATGCGGACGACGAGGCGCTGATGGAGGCTGTGCGTGCCGCGCAGGCAGAGGACGTGCTCCGCGCCAAAGGCGGCTTGGATGGCGAGCTGGAGCAGTACGGACGCAACCTATCCGGCGGTCAGCGCCAGCGACTCACCATTGCCCGTGCGCTGGTGCGCAAGCCCGACATACTGATACTGGACGACTCCGCCTCCGCGCTGGACTTTGCCACCGACGCACGGCTGCGCATGGCGATCCGCCAGCTGGATTACCGACCCACGGTGTTCATCGTATCCCAGCGTGCAGCATCGGTGCGCTTTGCCGACAAGATACTGGTGATGGACGATGGCCGCGTGGCCGACTGCGGCAGCCACGAGGAGCTGCTGGGGCGCTGCACCGTCTATCGTGAAATCTACGATTCCCAGTTCCGCAGGGAGGTGGAATAAGATGGCTAATCAGGCTACCAAGCAGGGCAGAAGCACAGCTTCCCAGCTTCAGACGCTGCGCCGCGTGCTGCGCCACACCATGCATGCACGCATGCAGCTGGCGCTTTCCCTGATATTTGCGGTGGTTTGCGTGGTTCTCACGCTGTACCTGCCGGTGCTCACTGGCAATGCGATCGATCTGCTCATCGGCCCCGGGCAGGTGGATTTTGACGCACTGCTGATCGTGCTGACCCGCATGGCTGTGGTCATTCTGCTCACTGCCACCGCGCAATGGATCATGTCCATCTGCAACAACTACATCACCTACACCACCGTGCGCAGCATACGCGAGGCCGCCTTTGCCCACATGCAGAAGCTGCCCCTCTCCTACATCGACTCTCATCCATCGGGCGACGTGGTCAGCCGCATCATTGCCGATGTGGATACCTTTGCCGACGGGCTGCTGATGGGCTTCACCCAGTTCTTCACCGGCGTGCTGACCATACTGGGCACGCTGGTATTCATGCTGCGCATCAGCGTGGGCGTGAGCATCTTCGTGGTGCTGGCGACGCCGCTTTCCCTATTTGTGGCCGCCTTCATCGCGAAGAAGACCTACAGCATGTTCCAGCTGCAAACCGTGACCCGCGGCGAGCAGACCGCCCTTATAAACGAGATCATCGGCGGTGAGAAGGTGGTGCAGGCGTTTGGACGGGAGAAGGCGTCCATCGCCCGCTTCGACGAGATCAACGCCCGGCTGGAGCGCTTCTCCCTGCGGGCAACCTTCTTCTCCTCCCTCACCAACCCTTGCACGCGCTTTGTCAATTCGCTGGTATACGCAGGCGTGGCCATCATCGGCGCGCTTTCCGCCATCGCAGGCGACAGCGCCATGACCATCGGCCAGCTCACCTGCTTCCTCACCTACGCAAACCAGTATACCAAGCCCTTCAACGAGATCTCCGGCGTAATCACGGAGCTTCAGAACGCCATTGCCTGCGCCGCACGCATCTTTGAGCTGATGGACGAGGCTCCCGAGGTTGCCGATGCCGAGGATGCGCTGAACCTAGTGCATGCCGACGGCTACGTGCGTCTGGACGACGTGGCGTTCAGCTACAGCCCCGACAAGCCGCTCATCGAAAACTTCAGCCTCACCGCCGCGCCCGGCAAGCGGATCGCCATCGTCGGTCCCACCGGCTGTGGCAAGACCACCCTCATCAACCTACTGATGCGCTTCTACGATGTGGATGAAGGTTCCATCTCGGTCAGCGGCCGGAACGTTCGCCAGATCACCCGCCGCAGCCTGCGCAGGAGCTATGGCATGGTCTTGCAGGATACTTGGCTCAAGACCGGCACCATACGGGAGAACATCGCCCTCTCCCGCCCCGAAGCCAGCGAGGCAGAGATCATTGCCGCCGCAAAGGCTGCCCACGCCCACAGCTTCATCCGCCGCATGCCCGATGGCTACGACACCATCATCAGTGAGGATGGCGCTCACTGATGATGGTGTCGTAGCCATCGGGCATGCGGCGGATGAAGC
>CAYWLE010000015.1:0-17388 GCA_964458825.1 uncultured Oscillospiraceae bacterium
TCTCAAGGGTGTCACACCCTTGAGCGGGGTTATATGGGCAGCGCCCCTAAACGTGACCTCTGACCACGTTCCCTTACCGCTTGCCCGGCGAATTGCGCACGCGATCGACCGCCTTTTCCAGCTCCTCGCCGAAGGCCTGAGCCACCTTGGGCATCCACTGGGTGATGGGGATATGCTGGGGGCAGCTTGCCTCGCATGCGCCGCAGCCGATGCACTCGCTCGCCCGACCGAGTCTTTGGGCAAGCGCGTCGTATACGTGCTGCATCTTCCAAACCTCTCTCGGCTCCCGGGCATACTCGTTGTAGAGGGCAAAATAGCGGGGGATGGGTATCTGCTTCGGGCAGCCGGACACGCAGTATTCGCAGGCAGTGCAGGGCACGGCGATGGCGCTGCGCAGAACCTCTGCGGCATGCAGGATAGCCTCCTGCTCTTGGCTGGTCAGCGGCGGCAGGTCACGCAGGTTATCCTGCACCTGCTCCATGGCGTTCATGCCGCTGAGCACGATCTCCACGCCGGGCAGGGACTGGGCAAAGCGCACCGCCCATGCGGCGGGGCTTTCGCCTGCATCCAGCGCATGCAGCAGGCTGGCTGCCTCCTGCGTGGGCTTGGCAAGGCTGCCGCCCTTCACCGGCTCCATCACGAACACGCGCTTGCCATGCTTGACCGCCGTTTCATATAACCTGCGCGCCTGTAGGCTGGGGCTATTCCAATCCAGATAGTTGATCTGCAATTGCACATAGTCCACCTCCGGGTGGGCGGCGAGTATCTCGTCCAGCAGCTCCGGCCCGTCGTGGTAGGAAAAGCCGATCCTCCTTGCCTCGCCGCTCTGCTTCAGCTCCCGCAGGAAGGCAAACTGATCAAACCTCTCGCTGGTTTCGTAATTTTCCGCATTCAGCGCATGCAGCAAATATACATCGAAGTAATCCACGCCGCAGCGCTGCTTCTGCTCGTCAAACATGCGGCGCATATCCTCCCGCCGCTTCACCTTCCATACGGGCAGCTTGTCCGCGATCTGGAAGGCTTCCCGAGGATAGCGCTTCACCACGCACTCCCGCAGGGCAAGCTCGCTCAGACCGCCCAGATAGGTATATGCCGTGTCAAAATATCTGCCGCCCGCCGCAATAAAGGCGTCCGCCAGCTGGCTGGTTAAGGCGTAATCCACGCTCTTTTCATCATCGAAATCAAGGCGGGGCAGGCGCAGAAAACCAAAGCCCATCTTGTTCATGGCATAGGCTCCCTTCCTTATCTTAAATAGGCAAAATCATTCATAGCGGCTTGCCAGCGCCTCATCCAGCTCAAAGACGGGCATCAGCTCCAGCTTGAAGGCGTTGATTCGGTGCAGCCGGTCGATCTTCTCCCTGGCAGCCTCGTCGTCGATCTCGCCAGAGCGGATGTAGCGATCCAGCGCGGCATAGCTGAAGCCGAGGTTATCCTCGTCGGTTCTGCCGCAAAGCCCGTCGATGGGCACCTTTTCCACAAACCTGTCCGGCAGCCCCAGCGCCCGACCCACCGCCTTCACCTCCTGCACTGTCAGCCGGGAGAGCGGGCTGAAGTCGCCCACGGAATCGCCATAGCGGGTGGAATAGCCAACCCAATCCTCGGAGAGGTTGCAGGTGTTTGCCACCCTGCCGTTGACCGACTGGGAAACCGCATATACCGCAGCCATGCGCAGCCGCGGCGGCAGGTTTTGCACCGTCTGGGAAGAAACCTCGCCCAGCGCGGCTTGAAGCTGACCCATCATGCCGCCGAAGGCATCGTGAATGTTGATCACCACCGAGCGTATGCCCAGATGCTCCACCAGCGCCCGGGACACGTCTATGTCAAACTGCTCGCCATTGGGCATCAGCACGCCAACCACCCGCTCCGGTCCCAGCGCCCGCGCACACAGCGCCGCAACCACGGAGCTATCCTTGCCGCCGGATATGCCCAGCACGGCGCAGCAGCCCCTGCCGTTTGCATCAAACCACTCGCGTATCCACTCCACGATCTGATCCCTTACCCTTGCCGCATCAAAAATCATAGCTCTCATTTCCTCCATATATCGTCTTTCGAAATTATCCAAGCAACCTATCAGCAACCTATCTGCCAAACAGCACGAAGGGATCTCCCTCCGGGTAGGCCTGCACGCTCTGGCGATAATCCTCGCCGGTGAGGCTGGATGCGATCTCCAGATACCAGTTCACCCTGTGCGCCATATAGCGGTGCAGCTCATCGAAGCTGATCTCGCCGTCATAGTTGCGATCCGCGCCCATGGCGGTTTTCTCGCCGCGATCCACGCTCCAGCCGGCGCCGTCGCAGAGTGCGCGGGCAAATACCGTGGTCATCACGCCGGTATCGGCATTTTCATTGAAGGCGATGCGGTAGCTGTCCTCGTCCAGCGCCGCGCTGCACAGCACCCTGTACTTGCTGCCCCTTATCGCCGCGCCGGAGAAGGCCCCGGTCACGCCCCGGGCAAAGGCGAGCCTATCGGAGGCTGCGCCAATGGCTCCTCCGCTGCCGCAGCAGTCGATCAGCAGCACGATACTGCCCGGCACGGCGCGCAGCTCCCGCTCCAGATCCCGCATGGACAGGGCAGAGCCGTCCGACAGCTCCAGAAAGCTCATGCCGCCCTCATAGCTGCCGTGGCAGGTGATGTAGATCAGCGATACATCCTGCTCCGCCGCGCCGGAAAAGCAGGCGCGTATCTCCGCGATCAGCTCGGCGCGGGAGAGGTCGCTCCCCTTGCGAACCAAAAAGCTGCCGTCCCCCAGCGATACCGAGGTCAGCATTGCCTCGATGGCATCCACGGAATTGCTGCTGCCCGTGCGATGGCTGTTTTCGGAAAAGGGGTAGCTCTCCTCGCCGATGAGCAGCGCGCGATACTTCCTCTGCGCCGGGGCGACGGTCACGCGCACGCTGTCCTCAATATTGCCGTCCGCGCTGCGCACGGTGAGGCTGGTTTGTCCGGCAGCCAAGCCTGTGACCACGCCCTTGCTGGATACGCTGGCAATATCGCCATCGGCAATGATATAGCGCAGCCTGCGGGCAGAGCTGTTTTCAGGGGTGAAGCTGAGGCTCACCTCCGCCTGCTCGCCCACGGCAAGGCTGATTTCCCCGGCATCGATCTCCAGCCCCTCCAGCGGCACATATTCCACATTTACCACGCAGGAGGCGCTGGAGCTCATGCCATAGGCGGTCACGCGGGTCTGCCCCTCCCGCAAGCCATGCAGCAAGCCATCCTGCGTCACGAGGGCAAGCTCGCCATCCTCCACCGCCCACAAAAGCGGCGTGCCAGCCACATGATCTGCAAGCTTGAGCATGCCGCCCTCCGCCACGCTGTAGCCCTTCTCATCAAAGCGCAGCGCACGATCAAACTCCGGGCCGGTCGAGCGGTTCAGGTTCAGCGCATAATAGCCCGTGCCACCCTCAGGGGCACATACCCGCAGGTAATATCTTCTGTCCGCCTCGGTGGCTGCCAGCAGCATGCAGGCGCCGCCGGGCAGCTGCTCAAATTCGGCTATGAGCGCGCCATCCTCGTCAAACAGGCAGGCGGACAGCGCAAGCGCCCGCTCCTCGGGTATGCAGGAGAGCATCATCAGCGTGGAAGCCTTGGCTGTGAAGGCATACCAGTGAGCATCATAGGCACGGGCGATCACCTTGCCCTGCGCCGCATCCTCATAGGCCTCCAGCGGCTGTAGATAGCAGCGGCTGAGGGTGCTGCGGGCAAGCTCGATCACCGCGCTTCCACTGCCATGCACGCGCACGGAATATTGCCTGCCGGCAACCAGCCAAGCAGATAGCAGCTCGCCAAAGCCCTCGCCGCTGGCAAGCACCTTTCCATCCTCCATCAGCTCCGCCCGCGCCTGCACCTGCCCGCCGTCGGCAGAGAAGATGTAGAGCGCATATTCGCTGTTGGCAAGGGGAGTATAGCTGAACTCAAAATCCGCACGGGAGAGATCGGCATGGAGCAGCGGATCCCGGCTGGACAGCGCAAACGCGCCGATCGACATAACCGGCGCAAGCAATAACGCAGCCATGAGGGCGCATACCGCCCTCCTCCAGTGCCTGAAGCTCATTTGTTCTGTATCGTTTCCCTGTTTATTTTGTTTGCTGGCTTTATCGGCGCTCTTTGGAGTGTTGAGAAAGCCTGCAAGACGCGGAAGCAAGGCTGCAAATAAGGGAGCTTACTAAACGCCATTTGCAGCCGCAGCTGACAAAGTAAGCAAAAATTCCAACCCGAGTTCTTCTTTCTGTGGAATTTTTGCGTTTGCGGGCTTTATCGGCGCTCCGATCATTCCTTGGTCAGATACTCCAGCTTTACATAGCCCTGATATTCCGCCGTCTTCACCGGCACCCAGCCGTCGTCGTCCATCGCGCCGGTAACGATCACCCGCCTGCCGTTGCCCAGCATGGCAACCACGAAGGCGCTGGTGCTCGGCTCGCTGCGCAGGTTCAGCGTGGATGAGGATTCCAGCGTCACGCTGGCATAATACTCACCTGCCTCCAGCGCCGGCAGCGGGGCAGGGGTTGGCTCGGGGGTGGGAGCCGGACGGGCGCGACCCACGCTCTCGGGCAGAGCCTCGATCTCCTTAAGCTCCGGCGCGCTCCAAGCCATCCGCTCCAGCGCCATGCCGGGATAATAGAAGGCGAGGATCTCATCATAGGTCATGCCATAGGCTCCGGCCATGGTCTGCGCACCGCGCTGGCTCATGCCCACGCCGTGACCAAAGCGCCGCGCCTCGATCACAAAGCCCTGATTCTCATCCCGGGTCACGCTGAAAAGCTCGCAGTCCCGGCTGTTCATACCCATGTCCAGCTCTGCCTTGAGCTGGTCATACACCGAAAGCTCCACAACCAGCGGCGTATCCAGCATCTCCCGCACCGTCACCTGCTCGTAGGGCTTCTGTGCAAATAGGCGGCGCAGGAGATCCATGCCAAAGAGGGTGAGGTTGGTTGCCGGGCTGTCGGTTTCTCCCCGCAGCGCGCCGATATCGTCCTCCGCAGGCTGGAATTTGCTCTCCAGAGCGCTGGCTCCGATGGTGAAGCGCAGCTTGGTATACATGCGGCTGCCCTCCACCATAGGCTCCACCGGCTCTATGGAGATAATCTGCTCCAACTTCAGCCCGATCACCGACACCCCCTGTGCCTGCGCCGCGGCAAGCAGACCATCATCCAGCATGGCGCGCAGACCATCGTTTCCACTGCCGTCGGCGGCAATCGCGATGGACTTAACCATGCTGTTCTGGTTTTCCAGATCGTAGGGATCCTCCCGGCGGTCGAGGTAGCCATAATCGCCGCCGCTGCCCCAGATATCCTCAGGCAGAGCCGTTTCGCCGCCGTTGCTGGCGGTAAAGTAGCAGCTAGCAAAGCCGCCGCGCCATGTGCCGACCACACCGCTGGTTTCCTCCACGGCGCGGATCACATTTGTATAATCCTTATCAAAGCCCTTGAATACCTGATCCCCCGCCGTATCCACCACATCATAGCTGCGGTCGCCGGACATCCACTTGCGCTGGATGGCATAGGTTCGGGCGGCAACAGCCTGCGCCTTGAGCGCCTCCAGCGGCCAAGAATCGCTCATTTCATAGGCAACCACGCCGCAGAGATAATCCTCCATTCCGATCTCCAGCACCGGGAAAAGCCCGCCGCCATCGCCGATGGTCACGCTGAGGTCGCCCTTATAGAGGTTGTTCTTCTCGCTCTCGGCAATATAGACGCCCTTCTCCTCGGCGCCGGAAGCCTGCCGGGTGAGCGTCACCGCCGCGCCCATATCCAGCGTAAGCCCGCCCACGCACAGGTAAATGGTATCCTCCGCGCAGGAGAGCACCAGCTCCGTGCCGCTGTCAAAGCGGAAGCCGGCGTCGTGCTCCACGGTATAGGCGCCCATCAGGGTGAGGCTTAGGTTTGTCGGGTCGTTCAGCGATTTTAAGTAAACGCGGATCAGACCATCGTCCTCCAGCCGGCTTGCGCCGATCTCCGCCTGCGCAGGCAGGCTCAGCAGCAGGCAGATCAGCACTGCAAGGGCGGCCTTCATTATTCTCTTCATTCGATAAACCTCCTGATGTTTGCCTAAAGTATCGGCGGCCACAGCGCTTCTAAACGCCCGGCAGGCAAAATTTTCGATATGCGCAGCCAAGCCAGCCTTAAAGGAAGGCCTCGGCGGCGAGCTTTGCCAGCAGCAGCGCCAGCACGCCCAGCATCACGCCGCGGATAAAGCGCGCGCCCCTCGTGAGCGCCAGCTTCGAACCCAGCCAGCCGCCCGCCACGCTGAAGAGCATTGCAGGCAGGGCAAGGGAGAAGATCACCTGTCCGCTCGCAAGGCGGGTGAGCAGGGAGGATAGGTTGCTTGCCAAGTTCACCGGCTTTGCCGTGGCGGAGGCAGTAACCATATCCATGCCCGTGAGCGAGGTAAAGAGCAGTATGAGGAAGGTTCCCGTGCCGGGACCGAAAAAGCCGTCATAGAAGCCCACGCACAGCCCCGATACCCCGCAGAGCATAAGCCGCATGCGGGTGACGGGCTTGGATACCGCCGCATCATTCTTCTTCAGCAGAACCAGCACGGCAACCACCGGTATGGCGCAGATCATGAACAGGTGCATAAAGCTGTTGCCCAGCCTGTTGGATAGCCATGTGCCCAGCCACGCGCCCGGGAGCGCTGCGATGGCCGCCCAGAGCGCCGGCCGCCAGAGTATTTTGCCACTCCTGAAGTAGCGCAGCGTGGCGGAAAGGGTGCCAAAGCAGGCGGAAAACTTATTGCAGCCCGAGGCAATATCATAGGGCAGACCAGCAAGGGTATAGGCGGGCAGGGAAATCAGTCCGCCGCCGCCGCCGATGGAATCCACCACAGCCGCCAGAAAGACCAGCGGCAGCACGATGAGATAGGTTTCAAGCGTCAGCTCCATAAAGGCATCACTCTCCCAAAATACTTCTGCTATCTATATTATAGCACGTAACCCACGGCAAGGGATAGACAAAATACGTGCTTTTCCGAGGGAAATTGCAAACTAGGGAAAAAGCTTGGCAAGGCTCTTTTCTCGGCTGGTTTTGTGGTTTTCCTGCGGAGGGAGTTGCACTCGGGAGGATTTTCAGTATAATATTAGATGGATAGGTGGCGAAATGAACGCCGGATGGGAGGGCGGCTGCTGATGAGTGCAGAGGCATATGAGCTGTTGGCGCTGGCAATGCGCTATGTATTTGCCTTTCTGATGATACTGATCGTGCTGCGTGCATGGCGGCTGACCGCCGTGGACAGCGCCCGCGCCAAGAGGCTGCGCAGGCTCAACCCCGAAACGGGCGTCATTGGCGAAATGCTGGTGTTGGAGGGCGGCGAGAAGGCACGCCCCGGCATGCGCTATCCGGTGACGCTGGAGGGAACCATCGGCTCCGCGCCGAGGGCGGATATTCGGCTGCGCCACAGCTCGGTGCGCCGCCGCCATGCCTATTTCATGATGACGGATGAAGGTCTGTTCATCCGCGGCCATGCGGGCGCGCGCATCGGCTCGCAGGGCAGGTGGCTGCGCCAGATCACGCTTGAGGACGGCGACGAGATCCTCTTCGGCCGGGTGCGGCTGCTGCTGGTACTCAGCGATGGCGGCGGCACGCCGGAGGAAATGCTCCGCCGCCGGGTGCGCAGGCGGGATGGCGGCGAGGCTAGCTATGGCTCCTCTGCCGAACCAGAGGATGATATCTTCTCCGCCAAGCCGGCGGAGGGCGGCGAGCAGCCCAGCGCGGACGACATGTTCTTTTCCAATCCTGCCAGCTGCCTGAACCCCGATGATTATGACGATTATGATGATTATGATGATTACGATGATCCATATTGATGCAAAAGCGGGATATCAGCGCCAAAGAACAGAAGAATAAAGGAATAAAATGAAGAAATAAGAGGTAAGAAAGCATGCTTCAGGAAATTGAACCAAGACATCTCGACAACCAATACCACCCGCAGGAGCCGACGGAGCAGGACATGATATGCGTCTTCCGCGGGCAGGACGCGCTTGTATCCCGGCGGGAGAATGAGGTTTGCCTGCCGGACCGGCATCTGCTGGGGGATGGAATCCAAAGGCAGGTTTACCTGTTTTCAATGGACGGCCGCGCCTATTTTCTGGCGGAGCTGAGGGAGGATTATCCGCTGCCGGAGGGCTTCTTTTTCGACAACCTGCGCTCCCACCGCAAGCTCAAGCCCAAGCACACGATCTATGCCGAAATGACAGCGTGGCACCTATACATCTGGTACCGGGACAACCGCTTCTGCGGGCGCTGCGGCGGCTTTACGCGGCATGATGAAAAGCTGCGCATGCTAAGCTGCCCCTCCTGCGGAAACATGATCTTCCCCAAGATATGCCCGGCGATCATCGTGGCCGTGACCAATGGCGACAGGCTGCTGCTGACGAAATATTCCGGCAGGGCATACAAAAATTACGCTCTCATCGCAGGCTTTACCGAGATCGGCGAAACTGCCGAGGACACCGTGCGCCGCGAGGTTTTCGAGGAGGCCGGCGTACACATTAAAAACATACGCTACTGGAAGACCCAGCCCTGGGGCATCGATACCGACCTGCTGCTTGGTTACTTTGCCGATCTGGACGGCTCGGCGGAAATTACGATGGATCGGGAGGAGCTTTCCCTTGCGGGCTGGTATTCTCGGGACGAGATGGACATACCCGCCGACGATGTGAGCCTGACCAACGACATGATACGCGCCTTTATCGAGGATCGCTATCCCCGATAAGCGGCGCCGGAACGCATATTTTACGGAAAGGAGCATTGATATGCGGACGCAGCGAAGAATAGAAAAGATGCGGCGGGCGCTGATGCGCTCAAACACCCGACTGCTGCTGACGGCCGTGGTTATATTCGAGGCTCTGGCGATGCTCCTGATCGCATTAAAGCCGGAAACGGCGGGCATGCAGCCGCTGATTCTGGCTGCCGCGCTGCCGCTGGCAACCATACTGACCTCCGCCCTGATGGGGAGGCTATGGCCGGTGGACAGGGCGATACTGATACTGGCAATGCTGCTGTGCGGAATAGGCATAATCACGCTGTCGGACGTGGCAAAATCGGACGTCACTCCCCGCACGCAGGCGATATACGCGCTGCTGGGGGTGGTCGCCATGTTTATCGGCGCGGGAGTGGTGCGCGGCTATTCCAGCTGGAAGAAGTGGACGCCTGCACTTATGCTGCTGTGCGTGCTGGCGCTTCTGAGCCCGTGGGTGATCGGCAGATGGAACAACGGCGCGCGCAACTGGATCTCCTTCGGCCCGGAGGCAAACCCCTATTTCTCCCTCCAGCCCAGCGAATTTATGAAGCCGGTGCTGATTGTGATATTGGCGGCGGGCTTCTGCAATCGGGCGCGCTTTGCCAAATGCCTGCCCTACATCGCCTTCGCGGCGGTCTGCTGCGGCATACTGCTCACCGAGCGGGATTTGGGCGCGCTTCTGCTGTATTTCCTGACCACAGTGCTGATGTATTATGCCGCAAGCTCCAATGGTTTGCTTGCTCTGGCTGGGCTTGGCATGGGCGCAGGCGCGGCGGTGATCGCCTACAATGCCTTTTCCTATGTGCAGGATCGTGTGGCGATATGGAAAAACCCGTGGAGTGACCCGCTGAACACCGGCTACCAGATCGTGCGGGCGCTGGCGGCCATCGGCTCGGGCGGTCTTTTCGGCATGGGGCTTGGGCTGGGCATGCCGCGGAGCGTGCCTGCCTACCACAATGATTTCATCTTCACCTCCATCGCGGAGGAATTTGGGCTGATCTTCTCGCTGGGACTGATGGCGGTGTATGTGCTGATCATCGTGCGGGGGCTGATCGTGGCGATGAACGCGCGCACCAGCTTCCATTCGCTCACTGCCTTCGGGCTGGTGGTGATAATGGGCTTGCAGGCGCTATTGATCATCGGCGGCAATACGAAGCTGATCCCCCTCACGGGCGTGACCCTGCCGCTGGTGAGCTACGGCGGTTCATCGCTGGTGAGCAATTTCTTCTCGATGGGCGTGCTGCTGGGCATATCATCAATGAATGCTGAGGATGAGGCGCGGGACATCAGCAAGCTTGCGCTGCGGGAGGAGGCTGGCCTGTGAAGGAGCTACGCAGAAACATGCGCACGGTGGTTATGCTGCTGCTGGCAATGTTCATCGGCGCGGGCGTGTGGTTTGGCGTGACCGCCTACCGGCAGGGCGACAGCTGGGCGTCCACCGCCTATAACCCTCGGCTGGCGCGCTCCTCCTCCGACCGCGGGGATATTACCGACCGCGACGGCGTGGTTCTTGCAACGACCAATGCCGATGGTCAGCGGGAGTACCTTGCCAACGAGGCTGCAAGGCGCGCGCTATCCCAAACCGTGGGGGACACGGCGGGCATGTCCGGCACGGGCGTGGAGAGCTTCTTCTCCAGCACGCTGCTGGATCTGTCCACCTCCTTTGCCGATCGGCTGAGCGAGGTTTTTAACCATGCCCGGCACGTTGGCTCCAGCGTGCAGATCACCGTGGACGCGCCCCTGCAGGCGTCCATCGCCTCCGCCTTCCCCGAGGGCTATGACGGCGCGGTCTGCGTGATCAACTACAAGACCGGCGAGATACTGGCGATGGTTTCCATGCCGAGCTACGATCCTGCCCAGCCGGGCGGCTCCGGCGCGGAGGGCGTGGCGGACACGGCCTACCTGAACCGCTGCTTGCAGGGCTTGTACACCCCCGGCTCGGTATTTAAGATCGTGACCCTTGCAAGCGCGCTGGAGGCAGACCCGAGGGTGGTAAACCAAGCCTTTACCTGCTCCAACACTTGGGAATATGAGGGCGGCAGCATCGTATGCATGAGCGGCAGCGTGGCTCACGGCGACCTGAGCCTGAAGGACGCCTTCATCAAGAGCTGCAACGTGACCTTTGGCAAGCTTGCCTATCAGCTGGGTCAGGAGCGGCTGCGTGCCACGGCGGAGAGGCTTGGCTTCAACGAGAACTTCAAGTTCAATGATTTTGTGATCTATAATTCCTCCTTCCCCAAGGACATGCGCGGCATGAACGGGCTGGTTTGGGCGGGCATCGGTCAGGGCGAGGTTCTGGTTACGCCGCTGCACATGGCGATGATCGCCGGCGCGGTGGCAAACGACGGCGTGATGATGCAGCCCTATCTGGTTGAAAAGATCAGCACCTCCCTCGGGCAGGTCACCAAGCGCGGCAGCGCCAAAGCATATCGGCAGGTTCTCAGCGCCGAAAATGCGCAGCTCATTGCCCGCTACATGTATGAAACCGTGGAAAAGGGCACGGCGAGCAGATCTGCCATCTCCGGCTACACGGTGTGCGGCAAGACCGGCTCCGCCGAAACCAGCGATGACAAGACCAAGGCAACCAACGCTTGGTATGTTGGCTTTATCAAGGATGCGAGCCATCCCTATGCGGTGGCCGTGGTGATCGAGGAGGGCGGCGCCGGCAGCCGCATGGCCAGCGAGCTGGGCGGTACGGCGCTGAAGCTGGCGATCGACCGAGTAGGTTAACTGGAGCAACTGAAGTATAAAATGAACGCAGAGCTGGAATGGAAGCTGCACAACCTTCCCGATTCACCGGGCTGCTATCTGATGAAGTCCGGCGGGAGGATCATATATGTGGGCAAGGCGAAGAACCTGAAAAACAGGGTATCGCAGTATTTTCATGCCTCGAGAAACCACACGCCGAAGGTTAAGGCGATGGTGGAGAAGATAGACGATTTCGATATCATGCTGGTGGACGGCGAGATGGAGGCATTCGCGCTGGAGTGCAACCTGATCAAGAAGCACCAGCCCCGCTATAATATCCTGCTCAAGGATGACAAGCACTACCCCTACATCCGCATCGACATGCGCGAGGATTTTCCCACGCCGGAGCTGGTGCGCAGGCAAGCCAAGGACGGAGCCAAGTACTTTGGCCCCTTTCAGGGAGCCACCGTGGTGCGCGAGGTGCTGGATGTGGTGCGCACGGTCTTCCCCATACGCTGCTGCAATTATGCCATCGACCCCAACAAGCCCCGCCGGCCCTGCGTGCATCATCAGGTGGGGCAGTGCATGGCTCCCTGTGCGGGAGGGGTGGCGAGCGCGGCATACAAGGAATGCATGCAGCGGGTGATCGATTTTCTGGATGGCAAATATGCGCCGGTGCTGGAGGAGCTCACTGCGAAGATGAAGGAAGCCTCCCTGAAGCTGAACTACGAGCGGGCGGCGCTCTACCGCGACAGGATGCGGGCGGTGGAGGCCGTGATGCAGAAGCAAAAGGCGATATCCACCAACCAGGACGACCGGGACATCATCGCCATGCTGCCCCACGACGCCGACGCGATGGTGGAGCTGCTCTTTATCCGCGCGGGCAGGCTGATCGGCTCGGAGAGCTTCACGCTGGAGGGCGCGGGCGATGAGAGCGCCGGCGAGGTGCTTACCCAGTTCATGCTGCAATATTACACGCCGGAAAACCTGCCGCCCCACGAGATACTTCTGAGCGCCGATCCGCCGGAGAAGCGCGTGGTGGAGGAGCTTTTGACCGAGCTGCTGGGCAGGCGGGTATACATCCTGAACCCCCTGCGGGGCGACAAGGCGCGGCTGGTGCGCATGGCGATGAAGAACGTGCGGGACAAGGCGGAGAAGCTGGACAAGAAGAATGCCCAGAGCTACGCCCGAACCATAGGCGCCTGCCAGGAGCTGGCCGAGGTGCTGGGGCTGGATCGCACGCCCCGCCGCATAGAGGGCTACGACATATCCAACACCCAGGGCGCCCAGAGCGTGGGCAGCGAGGTGGTAATGATCGACGGCGTGTGCCGCAAGGATCAGTATCGCATCTACCGCATCAAGACCGTGCAGGGCGCAAACGACTTTGCCTCCCACCACGAGGTCATGACCCGCCGCCTGAGCCACGGCTTAAAGGAGCTGGCGGAGCGGCGGCAGGCGGGAGAGGATCCCCGGGAGGGAAGGTTTTCCGATCTGCCCGACCTCATCCTCATCGACGGCGGCAAGGGTCAGCTTTCCTATGCCATGGACGCCATGCATGCGCAGGGGCTGGATATACCCATGTTCGGGCTTGCCGAGCGCGTGGACGAGATCGTGCTGCCCTATTCGGATGAAACCATCTATCTGGATCGCCATTCCAACGCCCTGCACCTGATCCAGCGCCTGCGCGACGAGGCGCACCGCTTTGCCATCACCCACCACCGCAAGCTGCGCAGTAAGGCGAGCGTCGCCTCCCGGCTGGATGGCGTGGCTGGCGTGGGTGAGAAGCGCAAGAAAGCCATACTCAAGCATTTTGCCACCGTGGAGGCGCTGAAAAATGCCTCTGTGGAGGAGATATGCGCCGTGGACGGCATGACCCGACCCGCAGCCGAAAACGTATACGCCATGCTGCATGCCGCTGACACAGCCTCCGAGCCGGATGCTGGTTCGGAAATTGGATCGGAGGTATGAGCGCCGCTCCCTCCCTTGACAAAGCAGGCAAAAAATGCAACAATAGATAATGGCAATGTAAGCTACAATATAAGCTGTAAATATATGGAGGTAGGACATGTTCATTGATTATGAAAAGCTGGATGCGCGAGTAATGGAGCTGAAGGACGAGCTGATCCGCGATATTCAGGCTTGGGTGGCTGTGCCCTCGGTGCAGGCGGATCCCATTGACGGCAAGCCCTTCGGCGCGGAAAACGCGCGCATGCTGGATCTGGCTCTGGATACCGCGCGGCGCTATGGCTTTGAAACCCGCAATATCGATTATTATGCCGGCGATATTTCCATGGGCGGCGGCGAGCAGACGATGGGCATGCTGGCGCATCTGGATATCGTGCCCGTGGGCGAGGGCTGGACCCACGATCCCTTCGGCGGCGAGATCGCCGATGGCAAGATCTTCGGCCGCGGCACCATCGACGATAAGGGCCCGGCGCTGTGCGCACTGTACGCCATGCGCGCTGTGCGCGACTGCGGCGTGGAGCTGAAGGACGGCGTGCGGCTGATCCTCGGCTGCGATGAGGAAACCGGCATGAGCGACATGCGCTACTACGCATCCAAAGTAAAGATGCCGGACTACGGCTTCAGCCCGGACGCAGGCTTCCCGGTGATCAACATCGAAAAGGGCGGCGTGAATGTGGAGCTTGGCTACCGCGGCGCAGGCGAGGCCGACGCTCAGATTCCGGTATATGAAATTTATGCCGGCGAGCGCCCGAACGTGGTTCCCGCCTATGCGCGCGCCGTGGTCGGCACGGGGAATATCTCTGCCGACGCGCTTGCAGAGAAGGTTGCCGAGCATGCAAAGCAGGTTAAGCAGAAGCTTTATGTGAAGGATATGGGCGATGGCAAAGCCGAGATCAGCGCCGAGGGCGTGCTGAGCCACGGCTCCCTGCCGGAGTTCGGCGTGAACGCAGCCAGCGTGCTGCTGATCGCCCTGAAGGCGATCGGCGCGGGCGGCGGCATTCGTCCGGCGGTGGATATGGCGGTAAGCTGCATCGGTATGGAGCCGGACGGCAAGAGCCTTGGCATCAAGTGTGAGGACGAGCTGAGCCACAACCTGAGCTGCAATCTGGGCATACTGCGCTGGGACGGCGAGCATTTCAGCGCCACGCTGGATATTCGCTATCCGCTGTGTACCAACGAGGTGGAGATACTGGGCAACATCGCCATGAAGGTTTGTCCCTTCGGCGCGAGCCTGCGGCGCATCGGCGGCCACACCCCGCACCACATCCCCGCCGAGCACAAGATTGTGCGCGGTCTGATGCAGGTCTATAATGAAGTGACCGGCGAGCAAGCCCGGCCCCTTGCCATCGGCGGCGGCACCTATTCCCGCATGATGCCCAATACCGTCGCCTTCGGCGTGGTTTTCCCCGATGAGGAGGACTGCTGCCACATCGCCGACGAATACATCTGCATCGAAAGCATGCTTCGGGCAACCAAGATCTATGCCCGCGCCATTGCGGAGCTGGCGAGCCACAATATTGAGTAAGCAAGCATATAAAGCAGGCATATAAAATATACGCGCGCCGGGCGGCGGCCAGATATGGCTGGCTGTCCGGCGCAGAATAAGGATAGAAAACGAGAGATGAGCAATATATTCTCTATCGCCATTGACGGCCCGGCAGGCGCTGGAAAGAGCACGATTGCAAAGGCTGCCGCGCAGAGGCTGGGAGCCATGTATCTGGATACGGGCGCGATGTACCGCGCCGTGGGCCTGTATTTTCAGCGCAGGGGCCTGCTGGAGGATCGGGAGGCGATCGCCCGGCAGGTGAGCGGCGTGGAGCTCCGGGTGCAGTTTGAGGGCGGCGTGCAGCGCATGCTGCTGGAGGGCGAGGACGTGACCGAGGCGATCCGCAGCCCCGAGGCTTCCATGGCTGCCTCCGCCGTGGGCGCCGTGCCGGAGGTTCGGGCGCATCTGGTTCACCTCCAGCAGGAAACCGCCCGGGGCATATCCATCGTGATGGACGGGCGGGACATCGGCACCAAGGTGCTGCCAAACGCCACGCTCAAGCTCTATGTCACGGCAAGCCCCGAGATTCGCGCCATGCGGCGCTATACCGAGCTGCGGGACAAGGGTGAAATGCCGCTCTACCACGAGGTTCTCAGCGACATCGTGGAGCGGGATTACAACGATAGCCACCGCGCCGCATCGCCGCTGGTTCGGGCGGAGGATGCGCATCTGCTGGATACTTCAAATATGACGCTTGCGCAGGTGCTGGATGAGGTTGCCCATCTTGCCGGCGAAGCCATGGGAGGCTGATTGCAAAAATGCGGCGCAGATTTTATAATTTTGCACATCTGCTGCTCAGCCCCGTATTTTCGCTGCTGTTTCTCAAGCGGGCGGAGGGGTTGGAAAACCTGCCTGCGGAGGGTGGCTTTGTGATCTGTGCAAACCACCTGTCCGCCTGCGATCCGGTGTTTCTGGCTTCACGGCTTCCCAGAAGATACAGCCTGTATTTTCTGGCAAAGAAGGAGCTTTTTGATATAAAGCTCCTCAAGCCGCTGATCGGGGCTCTGGGCGCAATTCCCGTGGATCGGGGGCATGCGGATATCGGCGCGATACGCGCCAGCATGCAGGTGCTCAAGGATGGCTGCGGGCTAATGATCTTCCCGCAGGGAACCAGAAGCCGCGATAACAGCCCCACCCCCATGCTGCCCGGCGCATCCATGATCGCCCTGCGGGCAGGCACGCCGGTGATCCCCGCCTATATCGACGGCCCCTACCGCCTCTTCCGGCGGGCAAGGGTCTGCTTCGGCGCAGCCATAGATTTTTCCGATTTCGGCAGAAGGTGCGATAAGGATACGCTGAATGCAGCCACCGAGCGCATCGCAGGCGCGGTCTGGAGCATGCAGGCAGCCTGTAGGGAAAAGAACCCTCGCAGCAAAAAGGAGAAAAAGAAGGGCTGAATCGGATAGGCAGGCAGGAGCAGGCAGATAAAAGCCCTGTTGCATCAAATCTTAACGTAAATTCACAGTAAACTGAGAATATATAGGCAGGATTTCCGCTAGCGCCGTCGAACAACGTACGTTAGCGGAAATTGTATTTGTTCGCATTGTGGTTTGTTGGCTTTTCAGCCGGCTTCCATGGCAGGCTTGTCGGCCGCGCCGGAGGCAGGGCTGAAAACGGGCGGAAAACGATCTGAAAGGAAGGCGTTGACCATCGCGGAGATCATACTTGCCAAGCATGCCGGCTTTTGCTTCGGCGTGCGCAGGGCAGTTGACAGAGCGGCGGCAGCGGCGCCGGCGATCACGCTCGGCCCCATCATCCATAATCCCCAAATGGTGGAAACGCTCGAGAGAAGCGGCGTGGTAAGCGTCGATTCCATCGAGGAGGTTCCCCATGGCGCAAGGGTGGTGATCCGTTCCCACGGCGTGGGACGGGCGCAGCTCGAGGCGCTCAGGGTCAGAGGCTGCGATATTCTGGACGCAACCTGTCCCTTCGTGGCGCGCATCCATGAAATGGCGCGCAGCGCGGCGGCAGAGGGCATACCCGTCATCGTCATCGGCGAGCGGGAACATCCAGAGGTCAGGGGCATACTGGGCTGGACAGAGCAGGGCTTCACCGTGATGTGTGCCGAGGACGCCGAGGCACTGCCCGAAATGGAGCGGGCGCTGGTGGTGTGCCAAACCACGATGGTGAAGGAGCGCTTTGATGAGCTATGTGCGCTGCTCAGGCGCAGGATCCGCAAAACAGACATCCGGGCCACGATCTGCCCGGCCACCCGCGACCGACAGGCCGAGGCGGTGGAAATCGCATCCAGAGCGGATGTAATGATCGTCGTCGGAGGGAAGCAAAGCTCCAACAGCGCAAAGCTATTCCATCTGGCAAGGGCAAACTGCCCGAGAACGCTGTTTATAGAAACAGCGCAGGAACTGGAAGGTATGGAGATCGGCCCGACCGACATTGTAGGGATTACAGCCGGTGCATCCACGCCGGATTGTATAATTAAGGAGGTTGTTGC
>CAYWLE010000016.1:0-17341 GCA_964458825.1 uncultured Oscillospiraceae bacterium
GGAGGATTTCCCCGTGGTCGTCATCATCGATAGCGAGGGCAATAACCTCTATGAAACCGGTCGTCAGGCTTACCTCGATACCCTGTAAACCCCCTTGGCGGAGGGGGCGGCTAGCCTCCTCCGTCCAACCAACCACACCAACCACACCAACCCCGCAAGGCTTGGAGGCTGCGCATGTTTCACTATAGCATCAATGCAGACAGCGAAATACCCATCTATCGCCAGTTGGTGGATCAGATCAACGCCCGCATCCGCAGCGGTGCGATTCCTGCGGAGAGCCAGCTTCCCACCGTGCGGGAGATGGCACAGCAGCTGCACCTCTCCTGCGGCACCGTCAAGCGTGCCTATGATCGCCTTCAGGAGATGGGCGATATCGAAATGACCCGCCGCCGCGGCACCTTCGTCAAATACCTGCGCGTGGATTCCGATAGCCGCAAGCTTCAGGCTATGATGGCGATCGACCGCATGATAAAGCAGCTCTGCGACCTCAGCTTCTCTCCGGCGGAGATCGAGATATTCCTCAACCTGAAGATGCGCGAATGGGGGCTGAAGTGGTCGGGCATCCACATCGCCGTGGTCACGCCCTATCTCGAGCTTACAGCCATCCTGCAAGGGCAGCTTCGTCAGCTGGGAAATGTTCAGGTCAGCGTGTGCAGCTTAAAGCAGCTTCGGGAGTATCCCTATAGCATCGATGAGCAATCCGATGTGATCCTCGCCGATGTGGCGGACGCACCCAAGCTCGTGTCCATCCTGCCCGATAGCGCCAAGCTCATTCGCGTGGCGTTTGAGCTGCGACCGGAGAGCGCCGCCGCTCTGGCACAGTGCGCAGGCAGGCGTCTGGCTGTGCTCTGCGAGGATGAAGCCTTCTTCAGCCTCGTATCCGCTTATCTGCCCTCCTCCGCCCAGCCCCAGCCCTGCTTCAGCGTGCAGCAGGCGGCGGGCTTTGATCGCATCGTGGCAGCCAGCGGCAGCGCCCTTGCGCTGGAAATGGAGAAGGAAGCGGAGGCTCTGGAGGATAATAGCCTCATCCGCCTCGATTATTGCATCGATCAGGGCTCCATGCTCTATCTGGAGGAGCGCATCAACCGCATTCGGGATGAGCGGCAGCTCCACCCCGGCACGCTCAGCTTCTGAGCCAAGGCGGTCACTGGATAATCTATAATGAAGGATGGTAGCAAGATCATGAACCTGCAAGCCGCAGGCGTTATGGACGTGCTTCAGGCGAGGGATCGCCGCGCAGCGCGCCAGCAGGCAATGCTGAACCGGCATGCCGCGCCGCTGGTTTCCTTCACCATGAATATCGCCGGGGAAATCAAGCTTGATGAGCTGATCCTTCAGGCGTTCCATGAGGGCGTGCATCGGGTGCAGGCTCAGCTCAACTGCCATGGCGCAGCCATATTGGAGGAGAGGCAGCGCATTGCCTTCACCGGCTGCGAGTATCTCTGCTGCGTCCGCGCCGAGGCAGCCAGCCTGAAGAAATGGATGCAGGCCATCGAGGAGGCAGACCCGCTGGGCCGCCTCTTTGATCTGGATGTGATCGATCCCTCCGGCAAAAGGCTCAGCCGCGGCTATGAGCGCCGCTGCCTCATCTGCGGCAATAGCGCCCGCAGCTGCGCTCGCGCCCGCAGCCACCCGGCTCAGGAGGTTTACCTTCGGGCAAGGAGCATCATTCAGGAGCATTTCAATCGCCGCCGCGCCGCCGCCATCGCCCGCTGCGCTCAGCAGGCGCTGCTCTGCGAGGCGCTGGTCACGCCCAAGCCCGGGCTGGTGGATCGGGAAAATAGCGGCGCTCACAGCGATATGGATATCTTCAGCTTCGGCATGAGCGCCGCCGCCCTCCATGGCTATTTCGAGGCATGCGCCATGCTGGGCATGGATATGGATCTGACGAACCATGGCGCGGCGGATGTGCTGGAGGCGCTGCGGCTTCTGGGTCGCCATGCGGAGAAAGCCATGCTCCAAGCTGCCGGAGCCAACACCCATAAGGGAGCCATATTTTCCCTCGGCATTCTCTGCTGCGCGGCAGCCATGGCGGGGGAGGAGGAGCTGCTTTCCAAGGCAGCCAGCCTTGCCAAGCCGGCTCTGGTTGAGCTTGCCAGCCTCACCCCCGATCGGGCGCATACCGGCGGCGAGCAGCAGTACCTGAGCCTCGGCATTACCGGCGTGCGCGGCGAGGCGGCGGCGGGCTTCCCCTCGGTGAAAAATGTGGCTCTGCCCGCGCTGGAAAATGCCCTCGCCAGCGGCAAAAGCATCAATGATGCGGGGCTTGCCGCCCTCGTTGCCCTCATGGCGCAGGTGCTGGATAGCAATGTGATCCGCAGGGGCGGCATGCCTGCCCAGCAGCGCGTGCATGCCCGGGCGCAGGAAATGCTGGCAGAAGGCTTCGATGCAGCCGCGCTTCGGCAGCTCAACGATGCCTTCATCCGGGAGGGCATAAGCCCCGGCGGCTGTGCAGACCTGCTCGCCATCGCCTATTTTCTGCATTTTTATGCATGTGAGCAGGGCTGGGTAAACCAAGCCGACCAAGCGAACCAAAAAGCATAGAAGGGAAACATCGAACGTGAATGCACATCTGAAAAACCTGCTTGCCATGTTCATCTTTGGCACCATCGGCGTCTTTCGCCGCTACCTGCCCCTGCCATCCGGCTTCGTAGCCATGGCGCGGGGAGCGATCGGCATGGTTTTTCTGCTTGCCGTCATGCTGCTTGGCAGGAAAAGGCTGGACCGAGCAGCCATTCGAGCAAGCCTGCCTCGCCTGTGCATCGGCGGCGCCTGCCTTGGTATCAACTGGATCCTGCTCTTTGAAGCGTATAATTATACCTCGGTAGCCACAGCCACCCTCTGCTATTACCTTGCGCCGATGTTCATCATCCTCCTCTCTCCGCTTCTGCTGAAGGAGAGGATCACCGCCCGCAAGCTTGGCTGCGTGGCTGTGGCGCTGATCGGCATGGTCTGCGTGTCCGGCGTGGCGGAGGCTGGCTTCGGCGGCTTGGCGGAGCTGCGCGGTGTGCTGCTGGGGCTTGCCGCGGCGGTCTTCTATGCCTGCGTGGTTCTGCTGAATAAAACCACGCCCGGCGTGCCAGCCAACGACCGCACCATCGTGCAGCTTGGCGTGTCCTCGCTGGTGCTGCTGCCCTATGTGCTGCTCACGGAAAATGTCGCCGCCATCCGCTTCACTCTTGCCTCGGCAGGCATACTGGCTGTGGTTGGCGTGGTTCATACCGGCGTTGCCTATGCCCTCTACTTTGCCTCCCTGCGCAGCCTGAAGGCACAGACGGCAGCCATCCTTAGCTATATCGATCCCGTGGTCGCCATACTGCTGTCGGCGCTGCTGCTTCGGGAAAAAATGAGCCTGCTGGGCGGCGTGGGCGCGGTGCTGGTGCTGGGCAGCGCCATCATAAGCGAGCTTCCCGAGCGCGGCAACCGCAATCCCTGAAACCATCGCCCCAAGGAGGACGACATATCATGAAGATACTTCTGCTTGGCACCGGCGGAACCATCGCCTGCCTGCCCACGGAGCAGGGACTTGCCCCGGCATATCAGGCGAGCGACCTGCTGCAATTCATTCCCGCACCGCAGGACGAGGTTATCAGCCGCGATCTTTTCGCGCTGGATAGCTCCAATATCCAGCCGGAGGAGTGGCTCGCAATGGCGAGAGCCGTGCGCTCGGCTGTGGAGGAGGGCTTTGATGCAGTGGTCATTACCCATGGCACCGATACCCTCGCCTACACGGCAAGCATGCTGTCCTTCATGCTCCGCGGCGTGCCCGTGCCCGTGGTGCTCACTGGCTCCCAATATCCCATCGCCTATCCAGATTCCGATGGCAAGGCAAACCTGCGCCATGCCTTCATCTCCGCCCGCAGCCTTCCCGGCGGCGTGTATATCTGCTTTGGCGATCGTGTCATCCTCGGATGTCGTAGCGTGAAGGTGCGCTCCATGTCCCTCAACGCCTTCGAGAGCATCAATTATCCCAATGTCGGCGCCATCGCGCAGGGTCGTTTCATTCCCCTCGCCACCCCGCCTGCCCCGCAGGAGTTCACCTTCGATGCCCGGGTGGAGCCGAATGTCGCCCTCGTAAAGCTCATTCCCGGCGCCAGCCCGGCCCTCTTTTCCATGCTGCCGGAAACCGGCTGTCGGGGCGTGGTTGTGGAGGCCTTCGGTCTGGGCGGCGTGCATAATATTCGCCGCAACCATACCGAGGCAATCGCCGCCCTCATCCAGCGCGGCGTTCCCGTGGTACTCACCACTCAGTGCCTCTATGAATATAGCCGGCCGGATGTATATGAGGTCAGCCATGCCCTCGCCGGGGGCGGCGTGATATCCGCCCGGGACATGACCACCGAGGCCGCCGTCACCAAGCTCATGTGGGCGCTGGCGCAAACCGGCGATATGGAGGCGCTGCGCCGTATCATGCAGCAAAACCTCTGCGGAGAGATCAGCTGAACCAGACTCGCCAATTCAATTATCAACATAATTATCAACTCAAAGGAGAACATACAAGTGGGAAAATCCAATTTTGCAGTCTTTGTGGATCTTGAAAATGCCGGCGGCAAGGAGAGCATGCTGCGTTCCATCATCGATAAGGTGAAGATTCGCGGCGATATCCTGCTGGGCAAGGTCTATGGCTATACCGATCGCTATACCGAGCTGAAGCCCGTGCTTCTTTCCAATACCTTTCAGGTGGTTCCATCCCTGCGCTATGGCAAAAACCAGAAAAATAACCTCGATATCACCCTCGTGGTGGACGCCATGGAGGTCGCCTATACCAACCCCCTCATCGATAGCTTTTGCATCGTTTCCGGCGATAGCGATTATACCCCCCTCGTGGGCAGGCTCAAGAGCATGGGCAAGTTCGTGCTGGGTATCTCCCGCTCGGAGGCGGCCTCCGGAATCTTCATCAACGCCTGCTCGGAGTTCGTCTTCCTCGAATCCGTGGCAGCCAAGCAGCCCAAGCCCAAAACCAAGGGTGAGCGCCAGAGCGACGGCGACCTGCCCGAGCTGATCTCTCAGGTGGAAACCATCGTGGAGGATCAGGAGCAGCAGCAGATGTATGCCAGCGAGCTGAAGGATACCCTGCTGCGCCTCAAGCCCGATTTCAGCGAGCGCAGCTATGGCTGCTCCACCTTCGGCAAGCTCATTGCCCTCATCGCAGGCAAGTCTGAAAAGCTGCGCAGCTGGACGGAGCAATCCTCGCTGATGATCGGTCTGAATGTTGCCGAGGCGGATCAGCAGCCCAAGCTGGATAAGTCCAATTGGTTGCCTGCCTTCACTGCCGCCCTCGAGCGCTTCAAGAGCGAGGGCTTCGACCGCGTCAATCCATCCATCCTCAAATCCACCATCCTCAATGATTTCCCCGGCTTTGAGGAGCGGCAGATCGGCTTCAAGCGCTTCTCCGATGTCATGAAGGCGCTGGAGAAGGAGGGCCACCTCGTGATCGAAATGGATGAACAGCATACCATGCTGCTGAAGATCTGCTGAGGTCAGGGCGCTCCTTCGCTCTAGGAAGCAGCCAGCCGCCCGGCAGGCTTGCAGGATTAAAACAGAGAAAAAAGACCCTTCGAACCATGAAGATTCGAAGGGTCTTTTCTGCGCAAAAAGCGCGCTTTTGACCAAGCTGTGACCCATGTCAGACCCATCACAGACCAATCACAGACCAATCACAGACCAATGTCAAACCAATCACAAACCAATGTGCTTTGGCACGGAGCAAGCCTTACTTGTGCTCCTCGATCCAGCCCTCCACCTTGGTCTTGGCGATGCGGCTGATCTTCTCCTCGGCATAGGGAGATTCCGCGCCGCCATTGCCGTATACAAAGTACTGACCGCCGGGCATCTGGAAAAGGATCTCCTCGTAACCAGCGGGATCACCGTAAGCGCCGCAGGTGTACTTGTGGATCAGCTCGGCTGCCTCGGTATCGTAAACTACCTTACAAATAGTTTTCTGCATGTTTGTATCCTCCTTGGAACTATCGGAAGCCTCGGCTCCCTTCCATCTTATTATACTTGCCCTTTTTGTGCGGCAGGTTGTGCGCTTGTAAATCTTTGGCAATTCTTTGGCGTAGAACCAAGCTGGTCAAGCCATTTTGCCTCGTGGGGTAGGCAAACTCAGATATACGACAGAAGGTAAAATATTTTATTTTTAATGTCAAATATACTTGACAAAACGTAAGTTGTGAGCTATAATGCCCTTGTAGCAAAGATAAGGAGGAAAACAAAATGAACAGCAATGCTTACACCTTTGGTTTTGTATTTGGTCTGATCGTCGTGGTGATCGCGTGCATCATCATGCGCATTGTCAAGCAGGAAAAGAGCGGCGAATATGACGAGCGGCAGGAGGCCATTCGCGGCAGGGGCTTCAAGCTGGCTTACTTCACGGCGATCATTGCGCTGGTGCTGGGTGGCTGCGTGGAGCAGCTGCTGGAAGCAGCTTGGTGCGGCCTGTTCAGCTTTGCAATGCTGGCGCTGTGGCTGAGCGTCTGCGTGTTTACCACCTATTGCGTGGTGAAGGACGCTTATTTCACCCTTCGCAGCAGGCGTAAGGCGCTGATTTTCATCTTTTTTGTAGCTGGAGCCATCAATTTGGTTTTCGGCGTCCGCAGCATTGTGGTTGGCGAGCTGCTTGAGGGCGGCGTGCTGAGCCTGTACAGCGTGAACCTGCTGTGCGGCGTATGCTGCATGTATCTGAGCGCGATGATGCTCATTCGCAGCCTGTGGGAGCGCCGCCGAGGTGATGCAGAATGAAAAACCTGCGCATGAAGGCTGCCCGGGCGGGCAAGGATCTGAGCCAGCAGCAGCTTGCGGAGCTGGTTGGGGTGTCCCGGCAAACCATAAACGCCATAGAAAAGGGCGAGTACAACCCAACCATCCGCCTGTGCATCGCCATCTGTCGGGTGCTTGGCTGCACGCTGGACGAGCTATTTTGGGAGGATGAGCAGGCTTAACGGCTGAAAATGGAGCCAAACAGCGCTGCAAACCAGCTTTGGCAGCTGAAAATGGAGCCAAATGGGGCTGCAAAGCAGCATTCGAACGCTGATAAGACCAGCCAAGCCCTGCGCTTGATAATACTTGGGGAGCTGTGAACCAGCTTCCCATTTTGCTATGTAAAATTTGAAAATAAATGAACGGAAGGCAGGAATAGAACGTCTAAACGATAGAATAAGACAGATAAAAAATGGCGGCTGCGGCTGGAAAAGTGATTGGTCTGAGATTGGTCTGTTGTTGGTCTGCCGTTGTTTGGATGCTGGTCTGCGCTTGGCCGGCCGCATGCTTTTTGGCATGGTTGCTTGGCTCAAGGGGACAAAGAATGAGAGGATCAGGATAAGCATGAAGAGGATATTGAGCGCGGCGCTCGCCATGGGTCTGCTGATGCAGTCGGCGGCATGCATAGCGGAGGCGACGGAGCCTGCGTTGGTTTATGCGGAAGCCACGCCCGAGGCTGTGGTTATGCAGGAGGCTGAGGTCATGCCGGAGGCTCCCGCGGCGACGCCCGAAGCAACGGCGGAGTTTCCTGCTGAAACGCCGGAGCCGAGCGTGGAGCCGACGGCTCCTGTCGAAACGCCTGCACCAGAGGCGGCAAGCGCTGAACCGACGCTGCTTCCCTCCGAAGCGCCGAGCATGGAGCCGACCGCAGCGCCGGAGGACGGCGTGACGCTGGTTTCGAACCGGCAGGAGATACCGGAGGCTGCGCAGGCTTGGCTGCGGGTGGATGGTGGCTATCTCTACGGCAGGCTTGCGGATATTGTGGCGCAGGCGCAGCAGGGCGCCGAGGTTTATATCCGGCGGTCGGAGGCGATGGAGCTGAAGGCTGTGTCGCTTCAGGGGCTTGCCATGCTGAAGCTGCTGCCGGACGAGGCTGCATTTGCAGGCGGGAAGCATCGGGTGCTGGTATCCAGAGATGATCCGGCTGCGGCGGAGGCTCCCGAGGAGCTTGACTTGGCTGCTTGGCTTGCTCCGGCGGCGGACGAGGAAGCGGACGTATTTGTGTGGGTGGTTCGGCTGGCGGACGAGCCAGCGCCCGAACCCACGCAGGAGCCGGACGAGGTAAGGCTGGAGGTTCTATCCGAGGATTGCCGCCCGGGCGAATGGAGCGGCGTGCATCCGCTATTCCAGCTCTCCGGCATACCGGAGGGAAGAAGCTGGGTCTATGCGGCGGTGATCTATGACGAGCGGATCGCCGTGCTTTCGGGCGACAGCTATCTTGCCGATGAGGAGGGCGTGTACACGCTGCGCTTCGTGATACTTAACGAGCTGGGGGATATCGTGGACGCCTCCGAGAAATACACGCTCTGGCTGGATCACACGCTGCCGGAGGTGGCGGTGTGGATGGACGATGCGAAGGACTACACGATGCACATAGACATGGCGGACGGCATGTCGGGTCTGAAGGAACTGACGCTGGATGGCGGCGAGAGCTGGATCGAGCTGAGCGGCGCGGAGAGCGAGAGCTACAGCTATACGGCGAGCGGAAAGCAGCAGATCGAGGCGGGCATGCTTCAAGTGCGGGACGGAGCAGGCAACCTGTGGATATCCACGGAGGCTTATACCCTTGCGAAGCTGCCCAGCGGCGGCACAGGCGGCGGATCGGGCGGCAACGGCACGCCGGCAAAGCAGCATGCGGCGGAGGAGGACGGCGAGAGCGGCGCGGAATACAATGCGCTGGCGATGGCGCTGCCCGACGAGCCGATGCAGGTGCTGGTGATCGACGGTCAGGAGCTGGAGCTGCGGTTGGAGCTGGCGAGCAGCGAGGGATTTGAGATACCGGCGGGCTATGCGCCGAGCTTCACGGCAGCGCTTCGGGCGTGGGCTGCGGAGGATAATGAGAATAACGAGGATGAGGAAGCCTCCGACCAGCCCGTTGCAGACAACCGGGGGCTGGACACGCTGGTTCTGACGGCGGTGATGGAGGAGGACTTAGGCGACAGATTTGAATACAGATGGAGGTTCAACGGCGAGGTTTACCGGCTGCTTGCCAATAGCGGCGTGCGCTATCTGGCGCTGGAGGTTGGCGGCGAGATGGCGGTATTCCCCACGGAGGGCTTTGTGGGCGGCACGAAATACACGCAGCTGAAGATGCTGGGCGTATCCACGCGCAGGTTTAATTATACGGCGGCGATGCGCTTTGACCTCGACCCGGACAGCATACCGAAGCTATCTGGCTGCGATCGATCGGAGAAGTGCGATCTGGCGATGCTTGCCGAGGTGGAGGACGAGCGATATATACTCAGCGACGAGCAGAAGGGCGAGATGTATTACTGCAATGTATATCTCGGCCCGGCAGAGATGATGGAGGTTCCCTACGGCAGCTACGGTGCATGAGAGATGGACAGGAATGCAAGCGGAACGGAGGAAGGCAGAAATGAAGAGCTTCAGAAGGATGATATGCAGGGGGATCATGGCGGCGCTGCTGCTTGGCTGCGCGGCGCAGGCGGAGATAAGCTTTGAGGGCAGCGTGGTTGCCAGCGAAACCACGCCGGTGCTGGCTCCCTTTGGCGGCATGGTGGATCGGATTGGGCAGCGGGTGGGCGACCGGGTGGAGATCGGCGACGATGTGGCGTCCATTGCGACCACGAAGGTATATGCCGCGGCGGACGGCACGGTGAGCGGCGTTTTTGCACGGGAGGGCGACGATGCGCAGAGCATTGCCGACCGCTATGGCGCGCTTATCTACATAGAGCCGACGAACCGCTACACCATATCCGCCAGCACGGAGAAGGCATACAACAGCAGCGCGACGAAATATGTTCACATCGGCGAGAGGGTGTATCTATCCTGCACGAAGGATGGCAGCCACACGGGAACGGCGATTGTGACATCAGTATCGGATGTGGATGAGGCTGGCAACACTCCCTACAAGCTGGAGGTTGTGGGCGGCAGCTTCTACATGGGTGAGACTGTGGGCATATTCCGCGACCCCGGCTACGATGCAAAGAGCCGCATCGGCAGGGGAACCATACAGCAGAATGCCGCCGTGGCTGTGAAGGGCACGGGCAGCGTGCTGAAGCTGCATGTGCAGGAGGGCGACAGCGTGGAGCGGGGCGAGCTGCTGCTTGAAACGGTGGAGGGCACGCTGGACGGTCTGTACGCCATGGACAATACCATATTCTCCGGCGTGGCTGGCGTGGTTGCCTCGGTGGACGTGGCTCCCGGCGGCGCGGTGAGCAAGGGAGCAAAGCTTATCAGCGTGTACCCGGATGGCTCGTTGCAGATCGAGATATTGGTTTCGGAGATGGATCTGCGGGAGCTGCACGAGGGCGACCGGGTGGAGATCGAATTTGACTGGGACGCCGAGGGTATCCGCCGCACGACGGGCGTGGTGGAAGCCATATCCCATGTGAATGCAGCGCCCGCGGAGGGTGCAGCTGGCTCCTCCAGCGCGGAATACAGCGCCTACATCAGCTTTGATGCGGCGGAGGATGTGAGGCTGGGCATGTCGGTGATCGTATACCTGAATGCGGGCGACGACGCCGGTTTTGAAGATGAATATGATGAATATGATGAATTTGAGGATATTGGCATGGATGCCATCAGCGCTGATTCCAGCAAGGAGGTTGGCTAAATGAAACGGATGCTGGCTATTATATTGTGTCTTGTGCTGTGCATGGCGCTGCTGCCGGTGCAGGCGCTGGCTGCCGAGGGCGACCTGATCGTGGCAAGAACGGACGATGGGCCGATGAAGAACGGCTTGGAGACCTTCTGTGGCGCGGGAGACGCGCTTTACTTCCTGCTCTACGGCAGAAGCCAGAGCGGCGAGGGAAGGTCGCTGGGCGTGCATCATGTGGGAGAGGCAGAAATGAAGCTCTACGAGCTGAAGCTGGGCGAGGAGCTGGAGGGAAACAGCTATGAGGATATGCGGCTGCTTTCCGATGGCGGGCAGGTATTTGTGCTGCGGCAGGTATCCAGCTATGAGGAGGATATGCAGAGCATTGCCGCCGATCTATATGCGCTGCACTTTGAGGGCGACGAGGTGCAGGCGGAGCTGCTTTGCACGCCGGACTGGTCAATCTTCCGCTCCGAGAGCGGCTATTACAACTATGTGGAGAGCTTTTTCTGCGCGGGGGAGTACGTTATTGCCATCTACTACGACGATTATGGCATGATGAACTGCGTGCGGATGCCCCTTGCGGGCGGCAGCTTTGAGGTCTGCGGCATCGATGGCGAGATATCAAGGGCGGTGGCTTACAGCGATGGCAGGCTGCTTATTCAGCAGTATGCCGACCAGAGCTACACGCGGCTGCGCTTTATGAGCTACGACCCAGCCACAGATGCATGCGAGGCGCTTTGCGAGGTTGAAACGGAGCAGTACGGGCAATATGAGGGAATGGCCTGCGATCTGGAGAGTGGCGCGGTATACTACACGAAGCAGGGCGAGATATTCGAGCTTGACCTTAAAACGGGGGAGAGCAGCGAGGCGATCACCGACATGCCGGGAACGATGTATTCCAGCGCACTGGCGGCGGTTCTTGATGGCGGCTACTATGCCGGCGCGAGCTACGACTGCTATGTATTCCGAAATCTGCACCCCGAGAAGCGGCCGGAGACGACGCTGAGGATATACGATGGTTCCTATGACGACAGCGTTTCCAGAGTCTTCTATACCTTTGCAAACAGCCATGGCGAGGTTGCTACGGTGCTTTCCAGGGACTACAGCAGCCAGAACTCGCTGGTGGAGGACATGATGAACCGCTCGGACGATATAGACGTATATGTGATCAGCGCGGATTCAGCGGACTATCAGGCGGTATTTGGCAGGGGATACATGGCGGAGCTTACGGAAAACGAGGTGCTGCGCGCTGCGGCAGAGCGGATGTATCCGGCCATGCGGGAGGCGCTGAGCATTGATGGCGAGCTTTGCGCCATGCCGGTGAGCTGCTATTTCTGGATACCCTTTGTGAACCGGGAGACCATGGAGAAGCTGGGGCTTGAGATAGGGGACATTCCGACGAACTGGGATGATTTTCTGGATTTCCTGGTGGAGCTTGAGGGAAGGCTGCCGGAGGATGGCTCGATCATTCCCTTTGACAGCTACCAGAGCGACGTAGAAGCGCGGAGATCGGTATTCGATCGGATATTTGTGAGCTACCAGCAGCTATTGCAGGCGGATCCCGATGCGGTGAGCACGGAGCAGATGGCGGCGCTATTGCAGAAGCTGGAGCGGGTGGACTTCCGGGCGCTTGGTCAGCCCAGCGAGGAGGAGGTTCAGAACGAGGAATATTTTGACGTTAGAGACGGCAGGACGGTGTATTATCTATTTGAGATGAACACGGGAACCACCCTTGAAAACATTGCGAAGATGCAGCCGCTGGTAATGTCGCTGACGGCGGACACGCCGCGGATGCTGGCGGTTTCGGCCTCGGTGGCGTTCGTCAATCCCTTCTCGAAGAACCGGGAGCTGGCGCTGGAATACATCGAGGGAATGGTGGAGAACCTGCCGGAGAGTGCGGAATATGTGATCTTTGCAGACAAGAGCGAGCCTGTGGAGAACAGATATTATCAGGACAATATGGCGCAGATGCAGAAGAGCATCGACAAGCTTCGGGAGCAGTATGCGAGCGCCGAGGAGGCGGACAAGCAGGCGCTGATGGAGATGCTGGACATTGCAGAGGAGAATATGAAGGAGTACAAGCAGTATCGCTTCTCGATCTCGGAGGAGGATATTGTCTGGCTGAAGCAGTACGCCGACCTGCTGACCTTGCAGGGCAACAACTGGCTCTACAGCGATAATTCGGGCGAGGCTTTCCAGCTGGTGCAGCAGTACTGCGAGGGTCAGCTGGACGCCCGGAAGCTGATGGACGAGATCGGCCGGAAGATACGGATGATGATGATGGAAGGGTATTAAGCTGCGACCTTGGAGGGGGAGGAGGCTCCCCCTCCCGCTGCGGCTGCGATGAGGTGATTGGGTGTTCAGGAAGAAGAAGTCGGTATGGCTGTTTCTGCTGCCGGGGCTGGCTGGGCTGATGCTATTTTATGTGGTTCCCTTCTTTGGGGGAATATGGTACAGCCTGACGGACGGCAGCTATCGAAACGAATTTGTGGGGCTGCAAAACTACATAAATATATGGAAGAACCCGATGTTCCTGCTGGGGCTGAAAAACTCGCTGGAGCTTTCGCTGATCTGTGCGCCGCTGGTATGGGTGCTGTCGTTTATCATTGCGGCGCTGCTGAACCGGCTCAAGAGCGGCGCGGCGTTCTTTCGAAACAGCATACTTCTGCCCTACCTGATGCCTTCCTCGGCGCTCCTGCTGATCTGGCTGCTGCTATTTGACTTTGGCGGCGTGGTGAACCGGCTGCTGAGCCTTATGGGGCTGGAGCGGGTGCTCTGGCTGGAGGGCGCGCAGCTGAGGATACCGATCATACTGCTGTTTGTATGGAAGAACCTTGGCTTTGCGGTGATCATATTCCTATCGGCGTTGCAGGCCGTGCCGGAGCCGCTGTATGAATATGCGCGGCTGGAGGGCGCTGGCTTCTGGCGGCAGACCTTCGGCATTACGCTGCCGATGATCGTGCCATCGGCGTTTCTGATTATCATACTGGAGTGGATCAACGCCTTCAAGATATTCAAGGAGGTTTACTTCATTGGCGGCGCATATCCGGATGAATCGGTGTATACGCTACAGAACTACATGAACAACATGTATGGCAAGCTGAACTATCAGAATGTGACGACGGCGGCATACAGCTTTGCGCTGATCGTATTTGTGCTGTTTGGGATACTGTTTTTGATCCAGCGCGCCTTACAGCGCAGGCTGCGCTAGGGAGGCTGGGCGATATGAATAGGAACGGAGCAAGGCGGCAGGGCAGGCTGGCGCGGAAAAAGCGGCGCATCGGCACACGGCTGCTGCTGACGATACTGGCGATAACGATGCTGATACCCATCGTGGTTACGGGGCTATATTCCTTCTTCTCCCCCGGCGAGATCAAGGCTTACATGCAGAGCCGAGGCAGCTATGACGAGGCTGCTTGGTTGGATGTGAAGCTCTCGCCGCAGATGTTTTCCCTGAGCCAATATTATGAATTGCTGATACGGGATACCACGGTGCTGCGAATGTTTGTCAATTCCGCCTTTTACACGGTGATGATCCTGCTGGGGCAGGCGATCGTGGTTCCAATGATGGCCTACGGGCTGAGCTGCTTTGAGTTTCGCGGGAGGGACGGCATATTCTTCGGCGTGCTGATGCTGATGCTGCTGCCCTTTCAGGTGACGATGGTGCCGAATGTGCTGACGCTGGGGAAGCTGGGCTTATTGAACACGGTGTGGGCGGTGATCATGCCGATGTGGTTTTCGCCGTTTTATATCTTCCTGCTGCGGCAGTTCATGCTGGGGATACCCAAGGAGCTGATCGAGGCCGTGCAGATGGATGGCGCAGGCACGATACGCGCCTATTTCCATGTGGTTCTGCCGGTGTGCAGACCGGTGATCGGCGCGGCGGTGGCGCTGTCCTTTGCGGACTGCTGGAACCTTGTGGAGCAGCCGATGACCTATCTTTCGCAGCGCACGGAGCTGCAACCGCTGTCGGTGATGTTCAACCAACTGGTGAGCGAGAGCACGGGCTTTGAATTTGCCGGAGCGGCGATCTATATTCTTCCCGCGCTGTTTGTCTATCTGTATTTCCTGAGGGATATACTCACGGGTATCCAGCTGACGGAACTGAAGTAGAGGTGCGTAAGAGGATGAATCTGAAGAAATTTGCGCTGCGGGGCTTGGCTGTGCTTGCCGTGGCTGTGGCGCTGTGCATGTTCTTTTCTGGAACCATAAAGACCATAACCACAGCCAAGGTAAAGCTCACGCGCACAAAGACGGGCCGCTTGGAGGAAAAGACGCAGCTGAGCGGCAAGCTGGTATTTACCGGGGCGGAGCCTGTGCAGCTGAAGCTTGCGCAGGGGCAGAGCCTGCTCATTACCAAGGTGAACGCCCGAGCCGGCTATGCGGTGAAGGCGGGCGATGTGATTGTGGAGGCGCGGGTGGCGGACTACGAGAACGCCATGCGGAGCTGTCAGGCGAGCTATGACGAGGCGCTGGATCAGCTTCTGGCGCTGGAGAGCAAGAACAGCGGTATACGCCTCCGCCGGAGCGACGAGGTTTATGCCGATGCCTATTTCAACCTGCGGGAGCTGAAGAAGCAGGAGCTGGCTCAGCGCATCGATATGGAGGCTCTGCTTGCCAAGGAGGGCATGCGCCTGCCGGAGGAGGGCTTGCCCGAGGGTGCGAGCGAGGAGCTTGCCGCCGCGATCAATGCCTACCGGGATAGCGTGCAGGCGCAGGCACAGGCGCAGGCGGATATGGACGCCGCAGCGCGCTACCTGCCCGACGACGCCACTTGGAGCTATATATCCGGCAAGCGCTCCCTTGAGGAAAGGCTTGTCGCCGCCGAGGAAGAGATGCGGGCGCTCAGCACGCTGAACACCCGTGCGCAGGCGATAGAGGCGCCCTGCGACGGCTATATTGTAGAGCTTATGGTGAAGGCGGGGGACGGCTACGACGGCAGCGGCGCGCTATTTACCATCAGCCCAGACGGCAGCATGCCCGTGCTGCGGGCGGATATCAGCGCGGTGGAGAAGAACGTGAGCGAGGGCATGGCTGCGAATATGGCAAGCGACCGCTACGGAACCATCGAAAGCAAGGTGATCGAAACGGGGCTGGACGCCGAGGGCAAGCGATACGCCGATATAGAGGTGACGGAGAAGATGATCGCCGCCTGCGGCAGCATATATGCCATGACGGCGGCGGACACGGATATCACCCTTGTCAACCGAGCCAAGAGCCAAACCACCCTGCTTTCCGCCAGCGCCGTGCATGGAACCGGCGACGACCGCTACATATACACCGTGGAAACCAGCTATTCCAGCCTCGGCAATTCGAAGATGACGGTGCATAAGATGGCTGTCACCGTGCTGGCGGAGGCGGAGGGCATGGTATCCATCGAGGAGGAGCTTGGATATTATGACATTGCCTACATGGAGGATCGCCCCATCAGCGACGGCGACAGCGTGATGCTATACAGCGAGTGAGCTTAGGCTTGCAAAAATGAAGAACAGGGCATGAGAGAGATGAAGAAGAGAAAGCTGCGCTTGGGAGCCTGCCTGCTGCTTGCGGCGGGGCTGATCGGCGGCGTGCTATCGCTGGGAATGCTGCTGCGCATGCCGGACAGCCTTCAGTATGCCGTGGCTGCGGCGGGGGAGGCGGACATAAGGGAGGCGCTGCTTGCCAAGGAAGCCTCGGCGGAGCAGCTGAGCGACTGCACCAGCGCCATTGCCGTGGCTGCAGTGACGGAAACGGCTTCCGTAAGCGCGGGTGACGCGAGCGGCTCCGCCACGATATATGCCGTTGGCGAGGGCTGGTTTGAGGTCTATCCTGTGTTTATGCTGGATGGGCGGCGGATGACGGAAACGGAGCTTTGCCAAGGGGAGCATGTGGCGCTGCTGGATAGCGCGCTCGCCTTTTCCCTCTTTGGCGCGGAACTGCCCCCGGATGCGCAGGCAAGGATCGGGGACGTGGATTACCATGTGGTTGGTACCATACGCCACAGCCGCAGCACAGGCGAGGTACAGGCAAGCTGCGCATATGTGCCGCTGCTATCTGCCCCGCAGGCAAGGCGGGACACGGCGATGATCGCAGCAAGACCCATTGAGGATTCAGGCGCCCGAACGATGTTTGAAAGCGTGATGCGCACGGCTTGGCGCAGCGACGGCTGCTTTTACAGCATACGGAAGGAGGCCATGCGGCAGACGATGCTGCCCCGCGTGCTGCTGCTGATATTTGGCATGAGCGGGATACTTGCCCTGCTGCGGCGGATGAACGGGCTGTGCGGGCGGCGGATAGGCGACTATCGTGAAAGGCTGCGCCGGAGCTATTTTCCAGCCACGATGCCTGCCTTGGGAAGGCTTTTGCTGCTTTGCCTGTCGGGCTATGCGGCGATAATTGGGCTGATGTATGCCCTGCTTGCCTTTTCTATACAGCCGCTGTGGGTGTTTACGGAGTGGGTGCCGGAGAACATCGTGGAGCTATCCTCGCTGAGGAACGTATTCTGGAGCCTGACGGGCAGCGCAGCCAAGCTGGTTAAGCTTGGAACGAGCCAACTGCGGCAGGTTGAGTTTTACGGCGCTGTGCTGCGCTGGAGCATGATCGGCATGCTGGCTGGCTGGATCCTGCTTCTGCTGCACAGGAGAAGGCGGGCGGCGGAGGAGGGCTGACTGAATAACAATCCCATTGGCTCTCAAACCTCTTCCCTTTTTGCTATGTTCCAAAATCTATTGTAGCTCTACGCAAAAATATCGCCCGCAAGGGTTCGGTGTAGGTTTGTCAATGATCTTGGACACGAAAGACTAACTAATAAAAGTCAAGAGC
>CAYWLE010000017.1:0-16796 GCA_964458825.1 uncultured Oscillospiraceae bacterium
GGTTATGGTGTAGGTTACGGGCTCGCCCTCGACCACGGAATTGGGGCAGATCGCCTTGGAGATGGTGAGCTGGAGTCCGTTCTGCTGGTTGACCAAGGCGGTGGCAACCACAGGATTAGCGATGCCGGAGCCGGTGATGCGGGCGGTATTTTCGATGGAAGCCTCGCTGCCCAGCGGTGCAAATTCATTCACACGGGCGGCATAGAGCAGGGTGACGTTGCCGCCGGCGGGGATGGAAATATTGCTCATCACCAGCGGCGGGCCAGCCTGCACGGCGGGTGCGGACTGGAGCACGCCATTTGCATAATAGCGCACGGAGCCAGCCACATAATCCAGCGGCACAAGGGTGGCGTTGCCAAAGGAATAGGCGCCGAGGTTATCCGAAACATTCACGCCGCTGAAGGCCGTGCTGCCGGTATTGGTGATGCTGAGCACATAGGTGACGAGGTCGCCGGGGCTGTAGCTCTCCGCCACGGCGGTCTTGCTGGCGCTGAGAGCCTCCACGAGGTTGCCCTGCGCGACATTGGAAGTGGTGGTGATATTATTATAGGTCATCGTTGCACGATTGAAGATCGTTGCCATGAAGAGATACCTCCTTATAGTGGAGCGGATGCAGGCTCGGGTTCAAAGGACAGCCAAAGCGCCCGCTCACCACAGCATATGCCCCGAGGCAGGGCTTGGTGCGGCGGCAAGCTGCTGATCTAGGCAGCCATGCTGTATAACTTAACACCGGTCGATTATAATAAATGGAGGAATATTACAAGGGGAGGATGCTTCAATGCGCCTATTGACCCGCGACAGGAGCTTTTACCGCACGCTGATCGCGCTGGCGATACCCGTCGCCCTGCAAAACCTGATAAGCTTTGCCGTGGGCTTTGCCGATAACCTGATGGTAAGCTCGCTGGGCGATAGCGCCGTTTCAGGCGTGTATATGGGCGGGCAGATTCAGACCTTTTTGCAGGTGTTCTCCGGTGGCGTGGAGGGAACCATACTGATACTCGCCGCCCAATACTGGGGAAAGCGGGACACGGCCAGCATACGCAGGATCGCCGCCACGGGGCTGCGCTTCTCGCTGGGCTTCGGGCTACTGCTGGGCGCGGTATGCTTCTTTCTGCCGGCGCAGGTGGTTTCCCTCTTTACCAGCGAGGCTGCGGTGGTTCGGGAGGGCGCTGCCTACCTGCGAATCGTGAGCCTGTCCTACGGCTTTTTTCTGCTTACGCAGGCGCTGATCGCCGCCATGCGCAGCGTGGAGGTCGCCCGGATCGGCATGGCTGTGTCGGGGGTATCGCTGGTTATAAATGTTGTGCTGAACTACCTGCTGATCTTCGGCAGGCTTGGCTTGCCTGCGCTGGGCGTGCGCGGCGCTGCGATTGCCACGCTGGTGGCACGCATGGCGGAAACCGGCGTGATGGCAGTGTATGTGGCTCGCTTCGACAGGCGGCTCGGGCTGCGGCTGCGGGATCTGCTCGACTGGGACAGGGCGCTTCTGCGGGACTTTCTGCGCTACGGGCTGCCGATCATCGGCGGGCAGTTGGTTTGGAGCATCAACCTGATGGCCAGCTCCGCCATACTCGGGCGCTTTGACGAGAGCATTATCACCGCCGCCAGCATCGCCAACACCATGAACACCCTTGCCTACGTGACGCAGAACGGCATGGCGACCGCCGTGAGCATTATCACCGGCAAGACGGTGGGCGCGGGCAGGACGGAGCAAATGAAGGAATATGCACGAACCGTGCAGCTTTTATTCATTGGCTTGGGATTGGTCACCTGTGGACTTATCAACCTGCTTCGGCTGCCTTTTATCCAGCTTTTTGGTGGAATCACGCCGGAAGCGGCCCATTATGCGCGGCAATTCATATTGGTTCTGTCCTTCAGCTTCATTGGAACCTGCTATCAGGCTGCCGGGCTTGCCGGGCTGGTGAAGGCTGGCGGGGATGTGAGCTTTGTGTTTCGCACGGACAGCATCTTCGTATTTCTGATCGTGCTGCCGCTGGCGGTGCTCTCCGCCCGGCTCGGTGCGCCGGCTTGGGTGGTGTTCGCCTGCCTGAAGTGCGACCAGATCCTAAAGTGCTTTGTCGCCGTCGTGAAGATCAACCGCTTCGACTGGATGAAGAACCTGACCCGCTCCGAGGGCTGAGGCTGGTTTGGCTGGTTCGACTGGAAGCCGCTTTGGCGGAAGGGCTTTAACTGGCTTTACTGACTTTACGATTGAATAAGCCTTTCTAGCTTTATTATATAGAAGAAAATTGAATAAACAGATGCAGCGCATGCCTGCCGAACGCACTCTTCCGGGGCGTTCAAGCAGCCATGCGCCGCTTTTGATTTTGGGGGTGTAGGGCTGGCTCAGCTTTCGATGCTGCGTATTTCCGCATCGGAGAAGGCGTCCTCGCGGGAGATATGGGCAAGCTCATGCTGCATTGCCCGCTGCTGCTCGTAGCGGGCAATGCGGGCGTTGAGATAGATATTGGGGAAGCCCTCCTCATCATAGGTGACGAAGCCCTTGACGGAGTGGGGCAGATCGATGATGCGGACGCAGAAATCCCCGCTGCCAAGGTCGGCCTCCCGCTTTGCTTCCATATTTGCTTCTATTACAGCTTCCATTTCTGGTTCGATTTTTGCTTCTATTTCTGCTTCTATTTCTGCTTCCATTTCTGCTTCCATATTTGCTTCTATTGCCGCTTCCATGCCCGCTTCAAGGCTTCCCCTTGGGCAGAGGGCAGGGCTGCTGTTTTTGCTGTGATTCATGTGATCCTCATAATTACGGCTGGTCATTGCTCTTTTTCAGCGCCTCAATAATGGCGATGGTTTGGCGCACCTCCTCGGGCGTTGCTTTGTTGCCGAGGGAAAAGAGGGTGCGCATTTCTGGACGGCGGCGCAGGGTCTCGCGTATCTCCCAAAGCTCGGCGTCTGGATCGTCCTGCTGGGCGAGGAAGGCGGAGGTTGGCACCCCGAATACATTGGCGAGGGCATCCAAGGTTTGGAAGTCTGGCTCGCGTCTGCCGCGTTCGTACATGCTGATGGTGGATTTAGAAACGCCGACAGCCTCGGCGAGCGCCTCCTGCGTCATGCCCCGGGAGGCTCGCAGGGATTTCAGGATGGATGGAAATTCTGACATAGGCTCGCTCCTGTTTTTTTGAATTTGGTTTTTTAGGGTCTGCTTTGTTGGTTTATATTTGCTTTTTTGCATTGCTTGCTTTCCTCGCCACCATGATAACACGAAACGTGAAAATTTTCAAGTAAAAAATTCACGATACGTGTTGACAAATTGCCGCAGAGGTGCTAGGATATGTACACGTTACGTGAACTTATGTGGTTGATGGCAGGTTGCAGACGTGCATTTCGTGAATTTACTTGGTTTGGCTGGACGAAGCGCGGATCAAATAAGCAGGAGGCTATGGATGAAGACGGCTGATGATATGGCTCGGAGCGTTGGCAGGGAGGGAGCTGGGCGGCGGCGGCGCAGGGAATGGCTGATTGCGCGGCGGGAGAAGCTGGGGTACACGCGGGAGGCTCTGGCTGCGCTGTGCGGCTGCTCGGCGGGGCTGATAAGGATCGTGGAGGAGGGAGGGGTGACGCATCCCAGAATCGCGGCACGGCTGATAAGGCGCTGCGGGCTGGGGCTGGACGCCTACAACGCCATCGTGCCGAGGGAGCGGCAGGCGGACATGCTGCCGAGCGCTCTGCCGCCGCCGCTGGACGAGGATTTCACATGGAAGGGCATTGCGCGGATGTTTCGAGCGATGCGCGGCAGGGAGAAATGAGAAAGGGAGGGAGGCTGGGGCTCTGAAGGAGATGATGCTTGGATGAAGGAAATGAATTTGAAGCAGAGGAGGTTTTGCGACGAATACCTGATCGATCTAAACGGCAGGCAGGCGGCCATCCGCGCCGGATACAGCCCGAAGAACGCGGCGCGACAGGCATGCAAGCTGCTCAAGCGGGAGGAGATACGCGGCTACATACGCAGGCGGATCGAGGAGAAGGAGAGCCGCCTGATCGCCAAGCAGGACGAGGTACTGGCCTATCTGAGCGGAGTAATGCGACGGGAGATAAAGGAGCAGGCCATACTGCTGCGCAAGCGAAAGCGGAGCTACTGGGCGAAGGCCGAGGATGGAAAGCTGCACCGGGAGAGCGAGGAGGAGGACAGACCGGAGGTGGTTGAGATGCCGGTGAAGCTGGCGGACGCCAACCGGGCGGCGGAGATGCTGGGCAGGTATTACACGCTCTTTGCCGAAAAGCCTGCCGCCGGACAGAGTCAGCCGGTGGTGATCGCGGGCGGCGACAGGCTGGATTAAGGCGCGTGGCTCAAGCAGGAGGGAGTTGAAGAGATGGGTGGGAAGCGGATATACCTTCCCGAGGTCGTGGGCGGCGGATACGGCGGGTTTTGGCGCTTCAAGGGCAGATATCGGGTGGTGAAGGGATCGCGGCGCTCGAAGAAATCCAAAACGATGGCGCTCTGGACGATCGTGAAAATGATGGAGTATCCGGGCGCGAACATGCTGGTGGTGCGCAAGGTTTTCAGAACGCTGAAGGACTCCTGCTTCACGGAGCTAAGGTGGGCAATACGGCGGCTGGGTGTGGAGGCTTGGTGGGATGTGAAGGAGAGTCCCCTTGAGATGACCTACCGGCCGACGGGGCAGAAGATATTCTTCCGGGGGCTGGATGATCCGCTGAAGATAAGCTCGATAACGGTGGATACGGGGGTGCTGAGCTGGATGTGGATCGAGGAGGCATTTGAGATCGGCAGCGAGGAGGACTTCGACACCCTAGCGGAGAGCCTGCTTGGCGACCTGCCGGAGGGACTATTCAAGCAGATCACCCTGACCTTCAACCCATGGAGCGAGAAGACATGGATCAAGCGCAGGTTCTTTGACAGGGCAGATCCCGAGGTATTTACCCTGACGACGAACTACATGTGCAACGAGTGGCTCTCCCCCGCCGACCGGCGCTTCTTTGAGGAGATGCAGCAGCGGAATCCGCGCAGATACCGGGTGGCTGGCTTGGGTGAATGGGGGCTTACGGAGGGGCTGGTTTACACGAACTGGCGGGTGGAGGAGTTTGATGTGGCCGCCCTGCGCTTAAAGAGAGGCTTGAAGGCTGCCTTTGGCTTGGATTTTGGTTATGTGAACGACCCGACGGCGCTCTTCTGTGGCTTGGCGGATACCGAGGCGAAGGTGATATGGGTATTCGACGAGCTTTACGGCTACGGGATGAGCAACGAAGCCATCTTTGCCGCGATAAGCCGCATGGGCTACCGGAAGGAGCGGATACGGGCGGACAGCGCCGAGCCAAAGAGCATCGACCGGCTGCGGGAGCTGGGGCTGATAAGGATATGCGCGGCGAAGAAGGGCCGGGACAGCGTTCGCAACGGCATCGACCGGATACAGGATTACCGGATCGTGGTGCATCCGCGCTGCGAGCGCTTCATTGCCGAGATCGGCAGCTACCGCTGGGAAACAGACGGCGGGCGGAGGCTGAACGTGCCCCACGATGAGGACAACCACCTGATGGACGCCATGCGATATGGCATGGAGGGCGTGGGCAGCGCAACCTTCAGCTTCAGCTAGGCGGCGCGATGGAACGGAAGGGAGGAGGTTTTTGGTTTTGGAAAAGCAGGATAGGCAGGAGGCAAGGGCTTCCGGCGGACGCAGGAGCCTGCTGAGCCTGCGGGACATTGAGCGCGAGGCAGTGCGCTTTCGAGGCTGTCGGGCGCGGCGGGAGATGCTGATCGGAGAGAAGTACTACGCCGGAAAGCACGATATACTGCGCCGCAGAAGGATGGCAATTGGCGAGGGCGGCGAGATGCAGGAGATCGGCAACCTGCCAAACAACAGGCTGGTGGACAACCAATATCGCAAGCTGGTTTGCCAGAAGACGGACTACCTGCTGGGCAAGCCGATGCTGCTGCGCGGGGTGAGCGAGGAATACGGCCGCTATCTGGCGGAGATATTTGGCGAGCGGGAGCAGCGGCTGCTGCACAGTGCGCTGAAGCGGGCGTTGAACCAAGGCATATGCTATCTGATGCCCGGCTACGACGGCGCCGGCAGGTTCTGCCTGCGCTATTTCAACGGCTACGAGCTATGCCCGGGATGGCGGGACAGCGCCCACAGCGCCATGGACTATGCCATACGCCTCTACAGCAGCGTGGAGGTGATCGACGGCAGGGAGAAGTGGAAGGAGCGCGTGGAATATTTCGATCGGGGCGGTATCTGGCGCTACATACTGGAGGGCGACAGGCTGAAGGCGGACGAGCCAGCCTACCAGCCCTACCTTTGGCTGGATGGCAGGGAGGCTCTATGGGAGCGGCTGCCGATCATTGCCCTGAAGCGCGATGCGGAGGAAACGCCGCTGATCGGCTGCGTCAAGGGCTTGCAGGACAGCCTGAACACCCTGATATCAGACTTTCAGAACGCCATGGAGGAGGACGCCCGCAACACGATCATGATCCTTGTGAACTACGATGGCGAGGATCTGGGCGAGTTCAGGCGCAACCTTGCAACCTACGGCGCGGTGAAGGTACGCTCCAGCGACGGCTCTGCCGGCGACGTGCGCACCCTACAGGTGGAGGTGAATGCAGAGAACCACAAGGCGATCATCGATATCTTCCGCAGGGCAATCGTGGAAAACGGCATGGGCGTGGATGCGAGGGACGAGCGCTTTGGCAACAGTCCCAACCAGATGAACATACGCAGCATGTATACGGATCTGGATCTGGATGCCAACGAGATGGAGGCGGAGCTGCGCGGCGCGATAAGGGAGCTTCTGTGGTTTGTGAACTGCCATCTATTCAACCTCGGCAGGGGTGATTTCTTTGGCGAGCATGCGCAGATCGTGTTCCGTCGCAGCCTGCCGGTGAACGAGAGCGAGATGATCGACAACATCATCAAGAGCCGCGGGCTGGTGAGCGACGAGGCGCTGCTGGCAAGGCACCCCTATGCGGGGGAGCAGGCTCAGCCGAGCCTGATTTGACAGGATCACATTGGAAGGGAGGCATTGGATGGACAAGGGCATACTGATGCAGCTTGGTTTGGTTGAGGAAACGGCGGAGCGGATCGCGCAGGCGCTGGAGGGCTATCTATCGCCCGAGGAGGCTCAGGCGCTGAAGGAGAGGATCGCCGCTCTGGAGGCAGAGCTTGCCGAGCGAGCGCAGGAATATGCGCAGGCGCTGCGGCAGGCAAGGCTGGACGCCGCGATGGAGGCGAGCTTAGAGGCTGCCGGTGCAAGGAACATGCGCGCCGTGCGGGCGCTGATCGACGAGCAGAAGCTGGAGGTTTGCGAGGACGGCAGCGTGAAGGGGCTTCAGGAGCAGATCGACGCTCTGATTCGCGGCGCGGACAGCGCATTTTTATTCCGAAAGAAGAGGCTGCGAGGCGTAATACTGGGCGAGGACGCCGCCGAGGGCTTCGAGGAGCGAGTGGGTCTTGATGGTATGAGCTATGATGAGCTTTGCTCGTACTTCGAGAAATAAGAAAAAAGAGAGCAGGAGGAATGAAGAATGGCAAAATTTGATGCAAAGAGCTTTAACCCCCAAGCCTTTGGCTACATGGTGGAGCATGTGCCGACGCTGAAGCTGAACGAGCTGAAGAAGAGCCGCGCTCTGGCTGCGCACCCGGAGATCAAGGCTGCCTTTTCCGCGCAGGGCGGCGCCGCCTATGGTCAGCTGGCAATGCACGGCGCTCCCGGCGGCGAGGCTGTGAACTACGATGGTCAGACCGATATCTCCGCCGATACCACCGGCACCTACGAGCAGGGCGTGGTTGTGGTTGGCCGTGCCAAGGCTTGGATGGAGAAGGACTTTGCCTACGACATCACCGGCGGCGAGGATTTCATGAAGGGCATTGCCGAGCAGGTTGCCGAGTACATGGACGGCGTGGATCAGCGAACGCTGCTGAGCATCCTCAGCGGCATATTCAGCATGAGCGGCGAGGAGAACCAGCAGTTTATCGACGCCCATACCACGGATGTGAGCGTTGTGGGCGACGGCAGAATGAGCGCGACCACCCTCAACAGCGCCTGCACCAAGGCATGCGGCGCCAACCGAAAGAAATTTTCGCTGGTAATTATGCACTCGGAGGTGGCGCAGAACCTTGAAAACCTTCAGCTGCTGGAGTACATGAAGTACACCGATCCCGAGGGCATCACCCGCGACACCGGCATGGCGACTTGGAACGGCAGGATCGTGCTTGTGGATGATGACATGCCCGTGAGCGCCGATGGCAAGTACACCACCTACGTGCTGGGCAACGGAGCCATCGCCTATGAAAATGTGGGAGCCAAGGTGCCCTATGAAATCTGCCGCGACCCCAAGACCAACGGCGGCGAGGATACCCTCTACATCCGCCAGCGAAAGTGCTTTGCTCCCTATGGCATCAGCTATCTCAAGGCAAAGCAGGCGAGCGCCTCCCCCACCGACGCCGAGCTTGCCGACGGCGAGAACTGGAGCCTTGTGCACAGCGGTGAGGATGAGGAATCCAAACGCAGCTACTTCAGCCACAAGCTGATCCCCATCGCACGCATCATTTCGAAGGGTTGAGCATGATGGCTTTATCTGCGGCGCGGAAGGCGCTTGAAACGCTGGGCTATGGCTTGGAGAGCGGCGATGAGGCTCTGCTGCAATTCTGCGTGCAGCGGGCGGAGGATGAGATCCGCCGGGAATGCAACAGGCGGGAGGTTCCCAAGGAGCTGGAGGAGTATGCAGGCTGGCTTGGCTGCGCGGAATTTCTGAGCGCGAAGCTGGCGACGGGCAGGCTGGAAGGCATGGAGGAGCTGAACTACGGGGCGGTGGCTTCCATTCGCGAGGGCGATGTTCAGGTGAGCTACGCCATAAACGAGGCAAGCACCGCCGAGGGCAGGCTGGACGCCTTCATACGCAGCTTGCGCGGCGAGAAGGAGCGCTATGCGGCACACAGGAGGATAAAGTGGTAAGGCAGGCGGAGGCAAGGCGGATGCGCGAGGCGATCGAAGCGCTATGGACGGACGTATGCAGCATCGCCGTGCGCAGAGCGGTGCAGGCGGAGGGTGGCGCGGAGGAGCTGCGGGAGGAAACGATCGCCACGGGCGTGAAGTGCCGCCTGAGCTACATAGAGGCTGGCGCGGCGCAGCTGGATGTGGCTGCTCAGCTTGGTCAGCGTGCAAAGCTGATGCTGGGCTGCGAGCTGGAGGTTCCTCCGGGAAGCCTGATCACGGTGGAGCGCTGCGGCAGGCAGGTGAAGTACCGCTCCAGCGGCGCACCGAGGCTCTACCGCAGCCATCAGGAGATTGAAATGGAGCTGAGCGACCGATGGGCATAAGGGCTGGTTCGCTGGATGGCTTGGTTGGCAGGCTTACCAAGCTGCGGAGCGACTGCCCCGCCTTCATGCAGGCGACGGCACGTGCGCTGGGAGAGGAATACCTTGCCAGCGTGCGTGCGGCAAGCCCGGTGGACGAGGGCGAGCTGAAAGAGAGCTGGGTGCTGCGGGATACGGCGGGCGGGGTCAGCGTGGAGAACCACGCGTCCCATGCCTTTTACGTGGAGCACGGTCACCGCAGCCGGGGCGGCGGCTGGATAGAGGGTAAGCACTTTCAGCAGAGCTGCGAGGCTGCGCTGGAGGAGAGCCTATCCGGCGCGCTCGAGCGGAGGCTGGAGGACTTTCTGAAGCAGGTCTTCTGATACGAGGCTCTCCAAGGCAGGTTATTTGGGAAGGAGGTGACGCGGCTTTGTCAGATGAAATCGCACGTGGCATCGCAGCGGCGATCAAGGAGCGCTGGCCCGAGCGGAAGGTATTCATCGGCAGGGTGCCGCAGGGACTGGAGGACGGCTGCTTTGTGATCTGCTGCACAGGCAGCAGCGAGCGCGGCTTGCCGAGCGGAAGATATGCGCACAGCTGGCGGATGGGGGTATGCTACTTCCCCGCTCCCGGAGAGGATGCGATGGCGATACTGGAGGAGTTATACGGCTGCTTGGAGCTGATAAGCCTGCCGGGCGGCGGATGCATTGCCGGACGGGATATGGCTGCGCAGGCAAGCGGCGGCTTGGGAGTATTCAGCCTGAGCTGCGGCGCGGTGCTCTGCCGGACGGAGCCGGCAAACGACAGCAGCGGAGCGCTGATGCAGGGCTTGTCGTGCAGGGGCGCTCTGGTTTGAAAGCATGGTTCAAGGATTTCACAAGGACGGTAGAAAGGTGAGGATGAAAAAATGGCATACGGCGGCGGTAATTTTCAGACGATGAGCAAGAAGCTGCCCGGCGCGTACATGAATTTTGTATCGCTGGCAACTCCGGTGAGCGCCGATTTCAGCCGCGGCGTGGCTGCGATGGGCTTGAAGCTGGGCTGGGGTCCAGAGGAGTGCATTTTCACGCTAACGAAGGAGGACATGCTCAAGGGCTCCCTGAAGAAGCTGGGCTATGGCTATGCTGCGGCGGAGCTGGACGGGCTGCGCGACCTATTTCTTCATGCGCACACGCTGCGCGCCTTCAGGCTGGATGGCGGCGGCGAGAAGGCAGAATGCAGCCTTGGCGTGGCAAGATATGCCGGTTCGCGTGGCAACAGGCTGATGATCGCAGTGGAGGAGAGCTCGGCGGACGAGGCAGCGAAGCTCTACACGGTGAAGACCTACATGGACGGCGTGCTGGCGGACAAGCAGAGCGTGGATAAGATGAGCGCGCTTGCGGACAACGACTGGCTGATTTTCAAGCGTGAGGCAGCGCTTACTGCCACAGCCGGCATGCAGCTGAGCGGCGGCAGCGACGGCGAGGAAAGCATCGAGGCGCACCAGAAATTCCTGAGCCTGATCGACGGCTACAGCGTGAACGCCATCGGCGCGGTAAGCAGCGATGCGGCAGTGAACAGCCTGTATGCGGAATATGCCAAGCGCATGCGCGACGAGGTGGGAGCAAAGCTACAGGCCGTGCTCTACCGCCATGCAGCCGACCATGAGGGCGTGGTAAACGTGGAAAACGAGGTGATCGGCGCGGAAGCGGCGAGTCTGGTTTGGTGGGTGACTGGCATTGTGGCTGGCATGCAGGTGAATGAATCAGCAATGAACCGCGTCTACGACGGCTGCTTTGATCTGAAGGCGGATTACACGCAGACGCAGCTCGGCGAGATGATGGACGGCGGCAAATTCTGCCTGCACAGGGTGAACGAGGAGCTGCGGGTGCTGAGCGACCTGAACAGTCTGGTGAACCTGAGCGAGGACAGGGGCGAGATTTTCCGCGACAACCAAGTGGTTCGCGTGGCGGATGCTGCGGCGGAGCAGATCGCGCAGGTCTTTGCAAAGAAATACATGGGCAGGGTGAGCAACAGCAGCACCGGCCGGGTATCGCTCTGGGCGGACATCGTTACCATCTTCCGCAGTCTGGAGCGCTGCGGCGCCATCGAGGGCTTTGACGAGGATGGCGTGCGCGTGGAGCAGGGCGCCGACAGCCACAGCGTGACCGTGGAGGTGAGCGGCGTGGATGTGGCCGGCGCGATGGAGAAGCTGTATATGACGGTGGTTATCCAGTAAGGGCTGGATGGGCTGGATGCGGAGGAGGGAGGCTTCCCTCCCCTGCCGATCTTGAAAGGAAAGGATAAGGAGGCGGAATATGAGCAACATCACCATGCGCGGCAAGGACGCGCTTTCCGCTCGCAATGCGGAATGCTTTATTACCATCGACGGCAACCGATACAACTTCATGCAGATGATCTCCTTCGAGGCAAAGCTGGAGAAGATCAAGATGGAGGTGCCGATCCTTGGCAAAACCGGCAGCGGCAATAAGGCGGACGGCTGGAAGGGCAGCTTCACCGGCAAGGCACACTACAACCAGAGCATACTGCGCAAGGCTCTGCTGCGCTACAAGAACACCGGCGAGGACGTGTATTTCGAAATTCAGGTGAGCAACGACGACCCCACCAGCACGGCAGGCAGGCAGACCATGGTTTTCTATGATTGCAATCTGGATGGCGGCGTGCTGGCGAAGTTCGATGCGAGCGGGGAATATCTGGATGAGAAGATCAAGGGAACCTTCGAGGATTTTGACATGCCGGAGAGTTTCGGCGTGCTGGACGGCATGCGATAAAAGAAGGAGGAATGAAGGATGAGCGGAGCGCTTGAAGCCTTTCTGAAGAAGAACAAGCGGGCTCGCGGCAGCGTGGAATATGCCGCCTCAAGGGACTTTCTGGATGCGGATGGCTTGCCAGTGAAGTGGGTGTTCAAGGCGATCAGCACCGCCGAGAACGAACGCATACGCGAGGAATGCACCCGCGAGGTGCAGGAGAAGGGCGGCGGCTATCGCGCCAAGGTGGACACGGGCGCCTACATGGCTCGGCTGGCTGCCGCCTGCGTGGTGGAGCCGAACCTGTACGACGCAGCCCTACAGGATTCCTACGGTGTGAAGACCCCGGAGGCACTCTTGAAGGAGATGGTGGACAGTCCCGGCGAATATGCGGAGCTGATGCGCTTTGTATCGAGGCTGAACGGCTTTGACGGCGAGCTTGGCGAGGAGGTCGCACAGGCAAAAAACTGATCCGCGGGGGAGATGCGCTGTCGAGCTACGCCTATTGGGCGCTACACCGGCTGCGCATGCTGCCCTCGCAGTTTTTGAGCCTTGAGCGGCAGGAGCTTGCCTTTGTGATCGCCTGCATACAGCTGCGGGCAGAGGAGGAACGGGCGCGGGAATGAGGGAGCTTCTTCCCTCCCCCATGCCCGATCAAGAAAGCTTCCAATGGGAAGCTGCAATGGAAAGGAGGCTGGGATGGCGAGCATTACGACGAGCATCGAGCTGGTGGACAGGGTATCAGACAGGCTAGCTGCCATCGAGGCTGGAGCGGCGGCGCTGAGCGGAACCCTCGGGCAGCTTGGCAAGGCTGTGGACGGGGTATCGGCCAGCTTGGCTGGTATGCTTGGCATGGCTGGCATGACTGGCATGGATGGTTTTGAATATCTGCCGGAGGGCGGCGCGCTGGAGATCGAGGCGAGGATCGTGCCGCAGCTGGACATAGCTGCGCTGGAGGACAAAGGCGGCGATATCGCCGCGCAGCTTCAGGCGATGCTGGATTCTGCCGCGGCGGCATGGCAGGGCGAGCGGATGCAGGCGCTGGGCAGGCAGGTTCCCGAGCATATTGCAGCCGGCATGGACGCCGGCGCGGGAACGCTCACTGCCCAAGCAGATCAGCTTAGCGCCGGCTGTGTGCAGGCGGCGCAGGAGGCAATGTCTGTCTCTGCCGGAAGGAGCATCGGCTTGAATTTCTCGGGCGGCTTGGCTGCGGGCATACGTGCGGGCAGGAGCGGCGTGGTCAATGCGGCAAGGGCGGTGGCGAACGCTGCGGCAAGCGCTGCGAGGGCTGCGCTGGATATCCACTCGCCCTCACGGGTGATGGAGGAAGCGGGCGGCTATTTTGGCGAGGGCTTTTCCATCGGCATAGAGGACAGTGCGCTGGCTGTGCAGCGTGCGGCGGCGAGGCTTGCCTGCTGCGCTCAGGCGGCGGCAGAACAGGCTGCATCCGGCGAGGAAATCGGCAGGGGCGCGCGGCTCATTGGCAGCCACGGCCAGCTGGACGATGGAGAATCGCTGCGCCGCGTGCGGGAGGCTGCGCAGGAGGGCGGCGTGAACCGCCTGACCACGGCGCAGGTGCATGTGGATTTTACTGCCAACAACCAGATCAGCAGCGAGATGGATCTGGACGAGGTGGTTGCCTATCTTGAGCGGCAGCTGACCGAGCGGCTGGCGATGGCGGCAGAGGGGGTGTATGGCTGATGTATGACGTTTATATCGGCGCGATGCTCCTGCCGGTGACGCCGCAGCGGATCGAAACGCAGGTTCGCGGCAGAAGCGAGGTGATTGAGCTGGTGAACGGCGGCGAGGCGAGCCTGCTGCGTCCGGCGGGACTGACGGAGGTGGAGCTGACAGCGCTCCTGCCCCACGCAAGGCATGCCTTTGCGCGCTATGTGGGCGGGTTCATTGCGCCGCAGGTATTCCTGAGCTACTTTGAGCAGCTGCGGACGGAGGCAACGCCCTTTCGCCTGATTATTTGCAGGCGGACGCCCGCCGGCGAGCCGCTATTTGACACGAACCTGCCGGTCTATCTGGAGGACTGTCGGATAACGGAGGATGCGGGCAACGGGCTTGACCTGAGCGTGAAGCTAAAGCTGCGCAGCTATGTGGAATACCGATGCAGGCAGGCGGAAATCGGCGATGAGATAAGCGGCGCGCCCATCGTGATCGAGGAGGAGCGCGGGAGCATTGACAGTCCGCTGGCAGGCACGGATTTAGCCGCCTCGTTGCAGCGGCTCGGCGCGAGGGTAAGGCAGGCGGCTGGCACGAGCGCGGCGGAGGCAAAGGCGCTGGTTGCGCAGGTGGAGCAGTTTGTAGGTCGCAGGCTGAGCCTGAAGACCACGAAGGAGAGCGCTGCGGGCACGATCCGGCTGGTATCGCGGAGGTAGGCTTAAATGGCGATGGAGATAGAATTACAGGCGGGCAGGGCGATGGTTCAGGCTGTGCCGACGGGCAGAGCGGAGCTGATCACGGAGCGCTGCGGCATGCCGGGCAGGTTCAGCTTCTCAGCGCTCGCCGAGGGTCTGGAGGCTGTGCAGGAGGGCTGCTGCGCCATACTGCGCTCAGGCGGGGAAACCATGTTTCACGGCTACATATTCAGCATTTCAGACAGCGGAAGGGGTCAGCTCAGCTTTACCGCCTACGACCAGCTGCGCTACCTGAAGAACCGAGATTCCTATGCCTTTCCCGATGCGACGGCGGCGGAGATCGTGCATCTGATCGGCAGCGATTATGGCTTGCAGCTGGGCGAGATATGCGATACGGGGCATGTGATCGCCGCCCATGTGGAGGACAATGCAAGCCTGCTGGACATGATGCAGAGTGCGATTGACCAAACCCTCCGCGCCACGCGGGAGCTTTACGTGCTCTATGACGACGGCGGCAGGCTGACGCTGCGCAACGCAAGGAGCATGCAATCTGGCTTGGTGATCGATGGAGAAGGCTGCACAAGCTACAGTCTGAGCAGCAGCATAGACAGCCAGAGCTACAACCGGGTAAAGCTGCTATGCGAGGATGCCGAGAAGGGTCGCAGGCTATTCATCAGCGGCGACGAGGCAAGCCAGCAGGCATGGGGCACGCTGCAATACTTTGAGCGCATTGGCGAGGCTTCGGCTGCGCAGGCTCGGGCGGACGCGCTGCTGGCGATGTACAATGGCAAGGCACGCAGCCTGAAGCTTCGCTTGGCATTGACCGACGCACGGCTGCGGGCTGGCTGCATGGTTGCGGTCAAGCTGGATACCGGGCGCGGGGAGATCAGCGAGGTGATGCTGGTGGAGAGGTGCAGGCAGGTATTTGAAAAGGGCGGCGGCTGGACGGAGCTGACGCTGGCAGGAATATAAGGAAGGGAAACCATGGCTTGCCGAGGTTCCCTTCAGCAAAGGAGGACAAGGATGGCGGACATTTTGACGATCATCAAGCGGGCGGCGATCGAGGCTGTGGAGAGCCGCAAGCCGGTGCGCATCTGCTTTGGTCAGGTGGTTCAAGCGGAGCCGCTGCGGATCATGATCGACCAGAAGCTGACCCTAGAAGGCTCGCAGCTGGTGGTGCCGGAGGCGCTGCGGGAGCATGAGATATTGCTCGAGGCTGACGACGAAACGGACTTTGCCGGCGAGGATCTGCACAGCCATGCCCTGACCGGCATTAAGCGAGTAAAGCTTTTATGCGCTCTGGAGACTGGCGAGCGGGTGATCCTGATGCGCATGGACGGCGGGCAGAGATACATCGTGGCTGGGAGGTTGGCGATATGAGGCTGGTTCCTGCGCAGGGCAGCGCAGCCGGAGCAAGGCTTGAATTTGAAACCTATCCCTCCCGGAGCTATGCGCTGGACGCCGAGAGCGGACGCATTTCCGGCTATGTGGATGGCTTGGAGGCTGTGCGGCAGGCTGTGGAGAAAACCTTGAAGACGGAGCGCTTTGCCTACCGTGCCTACACGGGCAACTACGGTGTGGAGCTGCGATCGAAGCTAGGCATGCCTGCGAGCTACGTTTTGCCGGAGCTGAAGCGTGCCATATGTGAGGCGCTGGAATGGGACAGCCGGATCGAGAGCGTGGATGGCTTCAGCTTCACCCACGAGGGCAGGCAGGTGCATGCGAGCTTTACCGTGCATTCCATCTACGGCGATATCGAGGGCAATTATATCAGCGAAGCGGAGGTGACGGGCTGATGTTTGAGGCGATGAGCTACGAAACCATCCTCCAGCGCATGCTGGAGAGGATACCGGACGACATGGACAAGCGAGAGGGCAGCGTGATATGGGACGCGCTCTCCCCCGCCGCGCTGGAGCTGGAGCTGGCTTACATGTGCTTGGATTACGTGCTGAACCAGAGCTTTGCCGACACGCAGGAGCGACCATACCTGATTCGGCGTGCGGAAGAGCGGGGCATTTATCCCAAGCCTGCGACGAAGGCTATGCTGCGTGGGGAATTTACGCCGGCGGAGCTGGATGTGACGGGCAAGCGCTTTTCCTTGGGAGCCAACAACTATGTGGCGCTTGAGCCGATCGAGGGGGAGGCTGGAGCCTACCGCATGGAATGCGAGGCAAGCGGCGCGGCAGGCAACCAGCGCTTTGGCACGCTGATACCCATCGACTACATAGACGGCTTGGAGACAGCCAAGCTCACGGCGCTGCTGGTTCCCGGCGAGGACGAGCAGAGCACGCAGGAGCTGCGTGCGGAATACTATGCCTCCTTTACCGATGTTGACTGCGGCGGAAACATTGCCGGTTATCTGAAGATGGCAACGGACATTCCCGGCGTGGGCGCGGCGAAGGTCACGCCCGCATGGC
>CAYWLE010000018.1:0-16366 GCA_964458825.1 uncultured Oscillospiraceae bacterium
CCACGGCGTCCATATTGATGCCGGCGCGGGTGGAGCCGATATTGATGGAGGAGCAGACCACATCGGTGGCGGAGAGAGCCTCGGGGATGGAGCGGATGAGCCGCTCGTCCGCCTCGGTCATGCCCTTGTGTACGAGGGCGGAGTAGCCGCCGATGAAATCCACGCCGGTCTCCTTGGCTGCCTTATCCAGCGCCAGAGCCAGCCTTTCCGGGTGCTTTATGCCGCCGGAGATGAGGGCTGCGGGGGTGACGGAGATGCGCTTGTTCACGATCGGCACGCCCAGCTCCCGCTCGATGGCGCAGCCAACCTTGACCAGATCCTCCGCCTGACGGGCAATGCGGGTGTAGACCCGGCTGCACAGCGTGCCTTCATCATCGCTGACGCAGTTCAGCAGGGATATGCCCATGGTGATGGTGCGCACGTCCAGCTTCTGGTGGTCGATCATTTTGAGGGTTTCCATGATATCATGGGTATTGAGCATAATTGACCTCCTCTCCGCTCAGATGTGGTGCATGGCGTCGAAGATTTCGTTGAGCTGGATGCGAACCTGAAGGCTGAGCCGCTCGCCGAGGCTGGAGAGCGCCTGAGAAACGGCGTCAAAATCGCAATGCTCAGAGGAGATATCCACCACCATTATCATGCTGAACAGACCGGAGATGATGGTTTGGGAGATATCGAGGATATTCACGTCGTACTCATATAGCACCTTGGTTACACGGGCAATGATGCCCTTCTGGTCTGCGCCGAGCACGCTGACCACTGCCTTTTTCATTTCGATGTTATTGTTATTATTGTTATTCACGGTATTTCACCTCGCTGGGCTATATTTTAGGCGAATATGCGGACATTTGCAACGCATACACCGTTATTTTTCGCATTCAGCCTTGCCGCGGCGGCTGCTTTGGCTGTATAATGGGTTTATTCTGATGAAATATATTTGACTGTGGAGGAGCTGCAATGCAGGATTATCTCTTGATTGGCGAGATCACCAAGCCGCAGGGCGTGCAGGGGGAGCTGAAGCTGCGCCCCATTACCTGCGACCCCAGCCGCTTTGAGGATATGGACTATGCCTATGTAAAGGATGGCGACGGCTACAGGAAGGTCGGCATATCGGTGCGCCGTGCCGGTGAGGACGCAGTGTTTTTCCGCATGGATGGCGTGCTTAGCCGCAACGATGCAGAAGGGATGCGCGGCGTGCAGCTGTTCATTGACCGCGCCCATGCCGTGGAGCTGGATGAGGATTCCACTTTCATCTGCGATCTGATCGGCCTGAAGGGCATGCTCAGCGATGGAAGCGAGCTTGGCAGGCTCACAGACGTGATGCAGCCCGGCGGCAATGATGTATATGTATTTCAGGGCAAGCGTGGCGAGGTGCTGGTTCCGGCGCTCAGGAGCGTGGTTTTGAAGGTGGATCTGGATGCCGGCGTGATGCTGCTGGATAGCGAGCGCATGGCGGAGGTTGCGGTGTACGGCGATGAGGATTAAGATACTGACCCTCTTTCCAGAGATGCTGGAGCCCATGCTTCAGGGCAGCATACTGGGCAGAGCCATCAAGGCTGGATACCTGAGCGTGGAGCTTATCAATATCCGCGATTATGCAGACAACAAGCATAAAAATACCGACGACTATCCCTTCGGCGGCGGCGCTGGCATGGTGATGATGCCCCAGCCGGTGGTGGATGCCATTGAGGCAAGCAGCGAGGCTGGCATGCGGCGCATATATATGTCTCCCCGTGGTCGCACGCTGAACCAGAGCATCGTGGAGGAATATGCCAAGTGCGATAGCCTGCTCTTCCTCTGCGGTCACTATGAGGGCGTGGATCAGCGGGCGCTGGATCTGTGCATTGATGAGGAGCTTTCCATTGGCGATTATGTGCTCACTGGCGGGGAGCTGGGCGCGCTGGTCACGGTGGATGCCGTGGCAAGGCTCATTCCCGGCGTGCTGGGCTGCGATGAATCCAGCCGGGACGAGAGCTTTTCCATGGGGCTGCTGGAGTATCCCCAGTATACCCGTCCCGCCGAATACCGCGGCATGCAGGTGCCGCAGGTGCTGCTGGGCGGCGTGCACAGGGATATCGAGGCTTGGCGGCGGCGGGAGGCGCTGAGGATCACCCGGGAGCGCAGACCGGAGCTATTGAAGACTGCGCCGCTGACGGAGGATGACCGCACGGAGCTGACTAAAATGGAGCGCGCGGACATGACCGTTGCCCGCCTTGCGGAGCTTGGCATACAGGCGCGGCGGATGGATATGGCTCAGGAGGCTGGCTTTGCCCGGCGCTGGATCGATAGCTTCGTGCCGGAGGAGCGGCGCAGGTCTGCCCGCAGGCGCTGCATATCCTCCAAGAAGCACGTGGGCTACCTCTATCAGGCGTTTGAGACGGGCTATGCGGCGGGCAGGCTTAAGCAGGCTGGCGAGGCTTGCTTGCCCAGCGCCGAGGAAGCTGCCCTGCTGTATCTGGATGAATGGGGCATAGGCTTTCATATAAGCGGCTGTGCAGGGCTGGATAGGCTGCCTCCCAAGTGCGTGCTTGCGGCGGAGGACATGGCATGGACGCTTGCGGCAGGCAAGGACGGCGCATGTTACTTTGCCGAGATGGGCAAAGGCTTTGGCAAAGCCCCCTGCTGAGCATGCCTTCAAAAGCACTTTTTAACAAAAACTGCGCTTGTGTGACAGGCTGGATTCTGTTATAATAGACTTTGTGAAATCGGACGGTCCTCTGCCGAGACCGGTTATGAACGTCCTTGTGAGGAAGGAGGAAATCCCCAATGAATGAGATCATCCGTTCCATCGAGAGCGCCCAGCTCAAGACCAACATCCCCGCCTTCTGCGTCGGCGATACCGTGCGCGTACAGGTTAAGGTTGTTGAAGGCTCCCGCGAGCGTCTTCAGGCTTTCGAAGGCGTTGTTATCGCACGCCGCAATGGTTCCGTGCGCGAAACCTTCACCGTGCGCCGTACTTCCTATGGCGTAGGCGTTGAGCGTACGTTCCCGCTGCACAGCCCCCGCGTAGACAGCATCACTGTTGTTCGCCGTGGTAAGGTTCGTCGCGCAAAGCTCTACTATCTGCGTAAGCTCAGCGGCAAGGCAGCCAAGGTTAAGGAAAGAACTTAATTTCCAACCGGAATTGAGAACCGCTTTTTGGGTGGTTCTCTTTTTCTTTACGCAGGCGCGCCTGCAAGCATATATTATCTTAATGATCGCCCGGCGCGGGGCTGCCTGCCCGGGTGCGAGGAGTAGATCAGATCATGCCGCAAATCAACTGGTATCCGGGCCACATGGCCAAGTCCCGCCGTCTATTGCAGGATCAGCTGCGTGCGGTGGACGCCGTAATCGAACTCTGCGACGCCCGCGCTCCGCTGGCGACCCGCAATGCCGATCTGGAAAGGCTCACGCGGGACAAGGCGCGCATACTGGTGCTGAATAAGGCAGACCTTGCCGACGACGCTGAAACCGCCCGCTGGCTGGAGCACTTCCGCAGGCAGGGGCTGACAGCCATGCGCTTTAATTCCAACGGCGGCAAGACGCGGGACATACTCAGCCGCATTGAGCAGGCAACCAAGCCTGCGGTGGAGCGGGCTGCCCGGCGCGGCGTGAAGAAGACGGTGCGCCTGATGGTGATCGGCATACCCAATGTGGGTAAGAGCACCTTCATCAACCGCCTCTATGGCTCCGGCATCGTTAAGGCCAGCGACCGACCCGGCGTGACCCGCTCCAACCAGTGGGTGAAGATCGGCCCCTATCTGGAGCTGCTGGATACCCCCGGCATGCTGCCGCCCCGCATGGACGATCAGGATGGCGCACGGCTGCTTGCCTATCTTGGCTCCATTCGCGATCAAATCATGGATACGGAGGAGCTGGCGGGCAGACTGCTTTTGCACCTGCTGGAGATCAAGCCCGATGCGGTCATCGCCCGCTTCAAGCTGGATGCGGCTGAGAAATATGATGATGTACAGCTGGCGGTGGAGGCTGCCTGCCGGGGTCGCGGCTGGCTCATCTCCGGCGGCAGACCCGATACCGACCGTGCGGCCGCGCTGATCCTAGACGAGTTCCGCGCAGGCAAGGCGGGCAGAATCACCATCCAGACCGCCCCGGGGAAGGTTTGAGTTTATGGAAGAAAAGAAAAAACGCATTCGGGAAAAGCCGGAGGAGAAGCTCATCCGCCTGACGCAGATCGAAAATGGTTTATGGGCGCAGGGCAAGCAGCTTGCCGGCATAGATGAGGTGGGCCGCGGTCCGCTGGCCGGGCCGGTGGTCACGGCATGCGTGTCTATCCCGAAGGATAAACTGGTTCTGGGCGTGGACGACTCTAAGAAGCTATCGGAAAAGAAGCGGGAGAGCCTGTATGCGCTTCTGCGGGAGGCGGCGGACTACTGCGAGGTCAGCTTCATCGGCCCGGAGGTCATCGACGAGATCAACATCCTCAACGCCACCAAGCGGGCGATGGAGATCTGCGGCGCAGGATTTTCAGGAACCTTCCTGATCGACGCGGTGACGGGGCTCAAGCTGCCGGGCGAGCTTATACCGCTGGTGCATGGCGACGCGCTGAGCTACATGATCGGCGCGGCAAGCATCGTGGCGAAGGTGAGCCGCGACCGCTATATGGTGGAGCTGGACAAGAAATATCCCATGTATGGCTTTGCCCGCAACAAGGGCTATGGCACGAGGGAGCATATCGAGGCGCTGAAGAAGTACGGCTCCTGCCCGGAGCACCGACGCAGCTTCATCGGCGGCATACTGGCTGCATTGGAGGAAGGAAAATGAACCGGCGGGTCTTTGGCAATATGGGCGAGGATGCCGCCTGCGCCTATCTACAGAAACAGGGCTGGGAGATACTTGGGCGCAACGTGCATTGCGGCAGGAACGAGATCGATATCATCGCCCGGAAGCGGCGGCTGCTTGCCTTTGTGGAGGTCAAGCGCCGCTCCTCGCTGCGCTATGGTCGGCCTGCCGAGGCTGTGGATGCGGAAAAGCAGCGGCGGATTGTGCAGGCCGCCGCGCTGTACATGCAGGAAAATGGCTTGGAGAACGCGAATATAAGGTTTGACGTGATCGAGGTGCTGCCGGGCGAGATCCGCCACATCGAGGCCGCCTTCGACGCGAGCGACCTGTTTTGAACAGGTATACTAAACAGGCATATTGAACAAGCAACATTATGCAGCTCTCCTATTGCGAAATAGACTGCGGAAAAATGAACGGAGGATAGGCTTATGGAAAAGCTTGAAATGAGCATTCTGGATGTGCTGACCATGGATGCGCGCACGCCCATTTCCCAGATCGCCGTGATGCTGGGTGAATCGCAGGCCACCATTGCCGATACCATTGCCCGGCTGGAACGGCAGAGGGTGATATTGAAGTATCCGGCGCTGATCAACTGGGAGAAGGTGCATGTGGACGAGGTAGAGGCGATGATCGAGGTTCGGGTCACGCCCCAGCGCGGCGAGGGCTTCGAGGCAATCGCGGAGCAGATTTACCGCTTCGACGAGGTTTCCAGCGTGTATCTGATGTCCGGCGGCTTTGATCTGCTGGTAAACCTCAAGGCACGCACCATGCGCCAGCTGGCGCTGTTCGTGGCGGAGAAGCTCTCCACCATTGAGCATGTGATTTCTACCGCCACCCACTTTGTGCTCAAGAAGTACAAGGATCAGGGCGTGATTATGGAGGAGGAGCAGGACGACCTTCGCCTGAAGGTAACTCCCTGAATTGATGCATTATGGATTACAGCAAGGTTCTGTGCCGCCGTGTGGCGGATGTGCCGCCCAGCGGCATACGCAAGTTTTTTGATATCGTAAATGTGATGGAAGATGTGGTCACGCTGGGCGTTGGCGAGCCGGACTTCAAAACCCCGTGGCTCTATACCGACGCAGCCATCTATTCCCTGCGCTCCGGTCACACCCATTACACCAGCAACTGGGGTCTGCTGGATCTGCGCCGCGCCATTTCTCGCTATCAGGCGGAGCGCTTTGGCCCGGAATACAGCCCCGAAAATGAGATACTGGTCACTGTGGGCGCCAGCGAGGGCATCGATCTTGCCATACGCGCGCTGGTGGAGCCGGGCGACGAGGTGCTGGTGCCCGATCCCAGCTATGTATCCTACATGCCCTGCATCACCTTTGCGGGCGGTACCTGCGTGCCGGTACCCACCGATATGGCGCACGCCTTCAAGCTCACCCCCGAGGCGCTGCGGGCTGCCATCACGCCCAAAACCAAGGCGCTGATCCTGCCCTATCCCAACAACCCCACCGGCGGCATCATGACCCGTGCGGATTACGAGGCCATCGCCGCTGTGCTGAGGGATACGGATATCATTGTGATCCACGATGAGATATATGCCGAGCTGACCTACGGCGAGGAAAAGCATATGTCCTTTGCCGCCATTCCCGGCATGTGGGAGCGGACGATCACCCTGAACGGCTTTTCCAAGGCGTTTGCCATGACCGGCTGGAGGCTTGGCTATGCCGCAGCGCCCAAGCAGCTGATGGAGGTCATGTTCCGCATCCACCAGTATACCATGCTCTGCGCGCCCATCGCCAGCCAGTATGCCGGCCTCGAGGCGCTCAGGAGCAGCTTTGATAATGATTTTTCCGATGTGCGGCGCATGGTTGCCGCCTATGACCGCCGCAGGCGGATGCTGGTCAACGGCTTCCGGGAGGCTGGTCTGAACTGCCACGAGCCGCTGGGCGCGTTCTATGTATTCCCGTCGATTCAGAGCACAGGGCTTGGAAGCGAGGAATTTTGCGAAAAGCTGCTCTTTGGGCAGAGGGTCGCCACCGTGCCGGGCAGCGCCTTCGGCGCGCTGGGCGAGGGTCATATCCGCTGTAGCGCGGCATCCTCGAATGAGAATATCCAGAAGGCCATCGACCGGATCAAGCTGTTTTTGGATACAATCTGAACACAGGCAAAAATGGAGCTGTGAATTTATTCGCAGCTCCATTGTGGTTTTTGGCTTATGCGGCGCTCAGCGGGAAGGTGATCTGCCAATCGCCGCGGGTGATGTGGGCGCTGCTGGTGAAGCTGCCGCAGAGGTGCAGGGCATTTGCCTGCTCTGCGGAGAAGGCGCTCAGATCAAACACCTGCTCCGTGTAGGAGCCAGCCATGCTCTCATCCCAGTAGGATGCGCTGAGGCTGTCCTCGAGCAGCGTGCCGTCGTCGCTCTCCAGCCAGACATAGCCGTGGGCGTCGGTATCGAGCAGGCGGTCGTAATGGGTCTGCACATGCAGGCAGCCATCCACCCAGCCAAGAGCGGTGAGGGCAATGTCATCCATGATGGGAATATCCCGCATCGGCAGAAGCCACTTTTCTAACGCAGAAGCGTCGCCGCCGCGCAGCATGACCCTTGCTTGGGTTCGGGGGGATGGATCGGCGTCGCGCAGGCTTATGCCTAGGTCGCCATTCAGCTCCTCCCTGCCGGAGAGGAAGCAGGAGAGGGAGAAGGTGAGCTTGTCGCCGTCAATCTGCCTTCCCTTCATGGAGGAAACCTCCACGAGGAAGCAGGCGCTCTGGCTCTCCTCGTCAAAATGGGAGTAGGCGCAGTGACCGACCAGATCGCCGGGTAGGTTGATTTCGTAGCTGTCGTAGAGGTCGGTGGTTGCATCCACCCGCTCGCCCTCCAGATCGCGCAGGCTGAGGAGGATGCGGGCGGTATCCCCCTGCACATCCGCGCCGAGCAGGTTCAGCTCAATGCCGTTATCCACGCAGCTGAGCCGGACGGGCTTGAGCCGCTGGGCGATGCTTGGCGAGAGGGCGTAGATCAGCTCATATGCGCCATTTACATCCGCTGCAGCAAGGGCGGACGCCGTCAGCATGGCGCAGATCAGTGCGGCGGCCAGCAGGGCGGCGAGCCTTCCAGCCCGGCGCTTGGGGGCGGCTTGGCTGGCTTCGGCAAGCCAGAAATCATCAACCTCGCCGATGGCGCTGAGCAGGGCGAGGGCGTTGCTTTGCTGTGTCATTATGCATACCTTCTTTCTGGAATCGTGCGTTTTGTTTATAGCTTGCTTTCATCCAGCCGCCTCTTGAGTTTCTGCCGGCTCCGCTGGAGCATGGATTTCACCTTGCTCTGGCTGAAGCCGAAGCGCTCGGCGATAGCGGCGATGGGATCCAGATACCAGTAGCGTCGCAGGAAGACCCTGCGTGCATCGGCGTCCAGCTCTGCAAGGAAGCGGTTGAGCAGCTGCGAGAGGGCAGCTTCCTGAAGCGCTGCTTCGATATCCATGCCGCCGGGAATGCACTCGGCAAGCTCATCCAGCGCCAGCGCCAGATCGCCGCCGCGCTTGAGGGCATGGCTGTCGCGCAGCTTCTTCAGGCTGATGCGGCGGGTGAGCTTGCCAAGGTAGGTGGCAAGCTGCTTGGGCCGGTGGGGAGGAATGCTGTTCCAAGCAGCCAGATAGGTATCGGATAGGCATTCCTCCGCATCGCGGCGGTCGCTGAGTATGCTTCGGGCAATGCGGCGGCAGTAGGCGTCGTAGCGCTTCCGGCTGAGGGAGATGGCTGCCTCATCTCGCTGCCAGTAGAGCGCTACGATATCTGCGTCGGTCATGCAAACATCTCCTTTTGCGCTTGGTTTTTGAAGACCTTCACCTATATACTACCACAGAGCGCTGTCTTGGTCGCATGAAAGGGCAAATATTGCAATCAATTTTTGGAAAAAACCTAATTTTGCCGCATAATATGGAGGATTTTCTTAGCTGAACAGGGAAATCTAAAAACTGGATACGTGGCTCTGTTTATATGAGCCGCTATTGCCGAACCAAGCCATATCAAAGGGATTTTCATAGAAGGAGTAATTGACGCAATGAAACGCTTTCTGGCTACCTGCCTGATGCTGCTGATCTGCCTGACCTGCCTGCCCGCATATGCGCAGGAGGCGGAAAACCTGATATACAACGGGGATTTTTCCCTGATGAATGAGGATGGCATGCCCGAGGGCTGGTACGCAGAGATGTGGTATACGGACACGGGGGTTTCCCAGCTCTACACATCCGAAGATGGCTATGAGGGCAGGTGCGCCGTGGTGCAGAACAACACGGCAAATGACGCGCGCTTTATCCAGAGCATAGCTGTGGAGCCGGACAGCACCTACCGCTTCAGCTGCATGGTGCGTGCCGCAGGCTGCGGCGGCGATGGCTATGGCGCAACCATATCCTTTGAAAACAGCTTCTCCTATTCCGAAGAGGTGCTGGATACGGATGGTGAATGGCAGGAGCTTGTGGTCTACGGGCGCACGGGCAAGAAGCAGCAAACGCTTACGCTGATGCTGCGGGTGGGCGGCTATGGCAACCTTGGCAGCGGCGAGGCTTGCTTTGACAATGTGCAGGCCGTGCAGGTGGATAAGGCTCCCAAGGGCAGCACAGTAGTGCCGCTGAGCACGGTGGAGCCCTCCAACAACAGCTCCTCCACAAATGAGAATGGCGAGCCCAAGCGCAACACCGAGGCTTATCTTCTTCTGGCTGGGCTGTATGGACTGCTGGCGCTGGCTGTAGCGCGGCGCAGCCACCGCATTGCGGAGGCTGGCTTCAGAGCCGAGGCCGTGCTGGCTGGCGGGCTTGTGCTTGCCTTTGGGCTGCGGCTTGTGATCGGCATGGCTGTGCGGGGCTACATTACCGATATCAACTGCTTCTCTGCATGGTCGGAGCGTATGTACGCGCTGGGGCCGGGCGGCTTCTATGCAGCGGATTACTTCTGCGATTACCCGCCGGGATACATGCTGCTTTTGTGGCCGGCGGCGGCGCTGCGCAGCCTGCTGGGAGCACAGGTGCAGGGATATGTGCATCTGGCGCTGCTGAAGGTGATTCCCATTGCTTGCGATATACTGGGCGCACTGCTGATCTGGCGCTTTGCCCTGCGGCACAGGCTGAACAGGCGCATTGCGATGCTGATCGCCCTGATGTATGCCTTCAACCCTGCGACCATCATTGACAGCGCGGCTTGGGGGCAGATCGATTCCGTGCTGGCGCTGCTGATCGCGCTGTGCGCGCTGGAGGCTGTGCAGGAGCGGTATATACCCGCGCTGCTTGCCTTTGCCGCCGCAGTGCTGATTAAGCCGCAGGTGCTGCTGTTTGCGCCGCTGGGCGTGTTTGCCGTGGTGGTGAACCTAGTGCGGGGCAGGTCGGCAAGGAAGCTGATAGACTTTGCCATCGGCGTGGCTGCTGCGCTCGGGCTGATGTATGGCTGCGCGGCGATATGCTTTGGCTTTGAGGGCGGCGTGCTTGCTCCGGCGCGGCAGCTGATCGAGCTATATAGATCCACGCTGGGCAGCTATTCCTATCTCACCGTGAATGCACTGAACATGTACCAGATATTCAATCTGAACTGGGCGCTGACGGAGAGCCATCCCATCTGGACGGCGGCGGCGTGGTGCCTGTTTGGATTTGGATATGTATATGCAGGGACGCTATATGCAAAGTCGCGGGAGAAGAAGCATCTGCTGCTCACCGGCGCGCTGCTGCTTACCCTGATCTACTGCTTCGGGCCGAAGATGCACGAGAGATATATCTTCCCGGCGCTGCTGCTGCTGACGCTTGCCTATACCTTTGAACGGGACAGGCGGCTGCTTATTTCGCTGACTGTGATGACCGCTGTGGCAGCCATGAACGAGATACTGGTGCTTCAGGGCGGCATGACCGAGGCGAACTATGGGCATCTGCAAAGCTCGGAGCAGTGGCTGAATATGTTGCTGTCGATCATCAACGTGGCAAACGGTATTTACCTGTGCTGGGTGGCGGCGGACATATGCATCTGCGGCAGGGTGCGCAGGCTGAGCCGACCTGCCAGCGAGGCGGATGGCTCTGCGGGTATTTCTGTACAGAAGCCAAGGCGAGATCATCGCCTGCATCTGGGCAGGGTGGATTGCCTGCTGATGGCTGTGGTTACGTTGCTCTACGCAGGCGTTGCCTACCACGATCTTGGCGAGATGGATGCGCCCCAAACCAGCTGGGTATCCAGCAAAGCGGCGGAGAGCGTGACACTCGATCTGGGCGATGTGGAAACCTTCCGAGCCATCTACTACGGCGGCATATGCGATACCAACTTCATGGTGGAGCTTTCCTACGACGGCGAAAATTGGACGGAGCCTGTGTGGGCAAAGTACAGCCAAGGCGAGGTATTCCGCTGGATCTATTTTGTACCCAGCGATGAGGGCGGCACGGCGCTGCGTGGCAGCATTGAGGAGGCGGAGCAGAACAGCCAGAGCGATGCTGCGCAGGACAAGCCTGTGCTGAACTATTTCCTCAGCGCGGACAAATTCCCCATGCAGACGGCGCGCTACTTCCGCATCACTGCCAAGAGCGCGGGGCTGAAGCTGAAAGAGATCGGCTTCTGGAGCGAGTATGGCGATTTGCTGCCGGTGACGGTGGCTGATCGCAGCGGCGAGGATGCCGAGTTTGCCACCGATCCTGCGCTGCTCATTGACGAGCAAGACTGCGTGGAGGAGGTTCCCAGCTACTTCAACTCCACTTACTTTGATGAGATTTACTATGCACGCACGGTACACGAGCTGCTGCACGGCGAGAGCGTATATGAATGGACGCATCCGCCGCTGGGCAAGGTTCTGATGATGGTTGGCGTGAAGATATTTGGCATGACTCCCTTTGGCTGGCGCTTCATGGGTGCGCTGATGGGCGTAATGATGGTGCCGCTGATGTATCTGCTTGCCAAGCAGCTGACCAAGGATACCAAGCTTGCCTTCATCGCCATGTGCCTGATGGCGTTGGACAGCATGCACTTTACCCAGACCCGCATTGCAACCATCGATTCCTATGCGGTATTCTGGATCATGCTGGAATACTTCCTGATGTTCCGCTTCTTCCAGATGGATTGGCGGGAGGTGAGCCTCGGGCGCTCGCTGGCGACGCTTGGATTGTGCGGCGTGACGATGGGCGTGGCGATTGCAACCAAGTGGATCGGCGTGTATGCGGCGGTCGGTCTTGCTGTGATCTACTTCTGGAAGCTGGCGCGGGAGATCATCCATGCAGAGGCTGGTTCTGAGCGGAGGGCAGCCATCTGGCGGAGCCTGATAAGCTGTGCCTTCTGCCTGCTTTTCTTCATTATTATTCCGCTGTGCATCTATTATTTCAGCCATTACTGGCAGTTGGTGAACGAGGGAGTAAAGAGCTTTGGAGATATGTTCTCCAAGAAATGGGTGGAGCGCGTGGTTGAGCTTCAGCAGCAGATGCTCAATTACCATGCAGGCCTTGGCAGCGATACCCACTTCTTCCGCTCGCCGTGGTACCAGTGGCCGGTGATTTGGTGGCCGATGTGGTATTATTCCGGCACGGATTACGTGGCGAGCAACATGGTTTCCTCCATATCCTGCATGGGCAATCCTGCGGTGTGGTGGACGGGTCTGGTTGCGCTGATCGCCATACTCATTGCCTCTGCATGGCGGCGCAGGACGCCGAAGGCTTGGCTGCTTGTGCTGATCGGCTTTGCCAGCCAGTTCCTGCCGTGGGTGCTGGTGCCGCGATCCACGTTTATCTACCACTACTTTGCCAGCGTGCCCTTTATCATCCTCTGCATGGTGCTGTGCCTGCAATGGATCAGGGAGAAAAGCCCGCGGGCGTTCAGGATCGGCAGCATAGCGCTGGTCTTTGCGGCGTTGGTGCTGTTTGCAGGCTTCTATCCCCTTGAGAGTGGCATGACCGTGCCGAAGGCATATGCAAAGTACCTGCGCTGGTTCAAGTGGTATAACTACTAAGACGATGCTGTCCAACCGCCGATAAAGCGGCACGCGACCGCTTTCTTGGCGGAGTTTTCCAGCTCCTGCGGGGCACTGCCCTTGCAGCAGAGCCCTGCGACCATACAGAAGGATGTGAAATCAGCATGCTCGCCAGCCTTTCCAGCTGCGGTCTGACGGGAATCAATGGCTATGCCGTAACGGTGGAGGTAAACCTCGCCGTAGGCATGCCGATGTTTGAGATCGTGGGTCTGCCGGACGCCTCGGTGAAGGAATCCCGCGAGCGCGTGCGCGCTGCGCTGAAGAACAGCGGCTTCGAATTTCCCAACGGCAGGATCACGGTAAACCTTGCCCCTGCGGATATGAAGAAGGAAGGACCGGCATATGACCTTGCCATTGCGCTGGGCTTGCTGGCTTGCAGCGGCATGGTGGATATGGAGCGGATGAAGGGCTGCTGCATCATTGGCGAGCTTTCGCTGGACGGCAGCCTGCGTCCGGTGCGCGGCGCACTGCCGATGGCGATATTTGCCCGCAGCAGCGGCATGGGGAGGATGCTGCTTCCCGAGGAGAACCTGAGCGAGGTGCAGTGCATTGAGGGCATCGAGCTGCTGGGCGCGGCCTCGCTATTGCAGGTGGCGCGGCACTTCCGTGGCGAAGAGGAGATACAGCCCATTGAAACGCAGGAGTACCGGCAGCTGCTGATGCGGCGCAGCTTTCCAGTGGACTTTTCCCATGTGAAGGGTCAGAGGAGTGCCAAGCGTGCGCTGGAGATCGCTGCGGCAGGCGGACACAACGTATTGATGATCGGCCCGCCAGGCAGCGGCAAGACGCTGATGGCGCGCTGCATGCCAACCATCCTGCCGGACATGAGCTTTGAGGAGGCGCTGGAAACCACGCGGATCCATTCCGTGGCGGGCATCGTGCCGCCTACGGGGCTGCTGACCGAGCGACCGTTTCGATCGCCGCACCACACGGCGTCCCATGCCTCGCTGGTGGGCGGCGGCATGAATGCCATGCCGGGCGAGATATCCAAGGCGCACAACGGCGTTTTATTTTTGGATGAACTGCCAGAGTATCGGCGGGACGTGCTGGAGGCGCTCCGGCAGCCGCTGGAGGATGGCTTTGTGACCATCACCCGCGTGAACGCCCAGTCCACCTATCCATCCATTTTTGTGCTGGTTGGTTCGATGAACCCCTGTCCCTGCGGCAATCTCGGCAGCCGGATACGACCCTGCCGCTGCACGCCCAGCGAGATAAGGAGATACCTGAGCCGGGTGTCCGGGCCGCTGCTGGATCGCATTGATATGCATATCGAGGTGGAATCCATCCCTGCCGACCGGCTGAGTCAGGATACGCCGGAGGAGAGCAGCGACGCCATCCGCAGCCGCGTGGAGGCGGCGCGGGAGGTGCAGCGCAGGAGATATGAGGGCGACCCCAGCGGCACACGCATCAATGCCCAGCTCAATGCACGCAATCTAAATGCAGCCTGCCAAACCACGGACGAGGCACACCAGCTACTGCTGCTTTCCTGCGAACGGCTGCGGCTGTCCAATCGCGCCTACACGCGGATACTGAAGGTTGCACGAACCATAGCCGATCTGGAGGGAGCCGAGCGCATTGAGGCGGAGCATATCTCCGAGGCTGTGCAGTATCGCACGCTGGATCGCAAGTATTGGGGGTAGAGCATGGATCTGAGCATTATGGATCAATACTGGGTGTGGTTGAGCAGCGTAGAAGGCATCGGCCCGAAGCGTTTTTACCAGCTCATCAGCATATATGAGGATGCACGCACAGTATGGGACAATGTGGGCGATGGAGATATGCGCTTCCTTGGTCCAGTGGCGCTGAAGAAGCTGCGTGCCGCCCGGGACGAAAGATATTTCTACGAGCTATTTGCCCGGCTGGAGAAGAAGAGGATGCGGGTCATAACGCGGCTGAACGCCGATTATCCCGCATCGCTGGGGGACATTGTGGATCCGCCGCCCACGCTGTACATGCTGGGTGAGGCTGGTATGTGCGACGGAAGAAGCTTTGCCATCGTCGGTTCCCGGCGCTGCACAAGGGATGGTTCCCGTGCGGCGAGGGAATTTGCTGAAACGCTGGCGCGGGAGCATGTGTGCGTGGTATCCGGCATGGCGCATGGCATTGATACCGCAGCCCATGAGGGCGCGCTGATTGGCATGGGCTGCACCGTGGCTGTGCTTGGCTGCGGTGCGGACGTGATCTATCCGCAGGAAAACGAGGAGCTTTACCAGCGCATCGTTGATAATGGCGGCGCGGTGATCTCCGAATATGCGCCGGGCACCCAGCCTAAGCCGGGCAACTTTCCCGCTCGCAACCGCATCATAAGCGGCATGTGCGAGGGCGTGCTGATCGTGGAGGGCGCAGAGAAATCCGGCGCGATGATCACCGTGGGCTTTGCCGCCGATCAGGGCAGGGATGTATTTGCTGTGCCCGGGTCGATCTATTCCCCGCTGAGCGCCGCGCCCAACAAGCTGATCGTGGAGGGCGCCATTCCCGCCATATCTGGCTGGGACATACTGGAAAGGTACCGCTGGGCGGCGCGACCCGACGCCAAGGCAGGCGAGGCAAAGCCGAGGATTGTGCTGGATGCAGAGGACGATCAGATTGTAAAACCGCTGCTGGAGCAGGAATTGTCCTTTGATGAACTGTCAAATTTGATCGATTTTCCCATCTCCAAGCTAAATTCCCACTTGACAATGTTGGAACTTCGGGGAATAATAGTAAAAGTGCCGGGTGGTCTTTACAAGGCTTACCTGTAATGGCGCTGCTTGGAAGGCATAGCGCCTGAACCAAGCACATAAACCAAACCCATCTGGAAGGAATAGAAGCACATGGCAAACAAGCTCGTGATCGTCGAATCTCCCGCAAAGGCAAAGACCATCGGCAAATTTCTCGGCCGTGGCTATAAGGTGGAAGCCAGCCAAGGCCACGTGAGGGACATGCCGAAGTCTCAGATCGGCGTCGATGTGGAAAACGGTTTTGAGCCGAAATATATTACCATCCGCGGCCGCGGCGAAATTTTGAACCGCATCCGCAAGGAAGCCCGCTCCGCCTCCAAGATCTATCTCGCAACAGACCCGGATCGCGAGGGCGAGGCAATTTCATGGCATCTGGCAAATGTGCTGGGCATTGACAGCGCTGCCCCCTGCCGCATTGAGTTTAACGAAGTGACCGCCAAGGCGGTAAAGGCTGCGGTGAAGACCCCCCGCGCCATCAATATGGATCTGGTCAACGCCCAGCAGGCGCGCCGCGTGCTGGATCGGCTGATCGGCTATAAGATCAGCCCACTGCTGTGGCGCAAGATCAAGAAGGGGCTGAGCGCTGGCCGCGTGCAGTCCGTCGCCACGAAGATGATCTGCGACCGCGAGGAGGAGATCGATATCTTCGTGCCGGAGGAGTTCTGGACGATTGGCGCGGGCTTTGCCATCGGCAAGGCAAGCGTGAGCGCGCGCTTTACCGGCGTGGGCGGCGAAAAGCAGGAGCTGCACAGCCGCGAGGAGGCGGAGGAGATACTTGCCGCCTGCAAGGATGCCTCCTTCCGCGTGGCTGCCATCAAAAAGAGCGAGCGCCGCAAGTATCCCGCCGCACCCTTCACCACATCGAATTTGCAGCAGGAGGCAAGCCGCAAGCTGGGCTTCACCACCCAGAAGACCATGCAGATCGCCCAGCAGCTCT
>CAYWLE010000019.1:0-16365 GCA_964458825.1 uncultured Oscillospiraceae bacterium
GAACAAGCTCTTTGAGCTGAATGAAAAGGCAAAGCGGATCTGAGCGGAGGAGATAGTCATGTGGGATGATTCCGTCAAAAAGATTCATCTGGCGATGCTGCTGGACAGCCTGAATGCTCTGCCGGAGTATGCCCTGCCGGAGCGGTACGGCGTGCGCTTTTACCAAAGCGGCGACGAGGCGCATTGGGCGCGGATAGAGGTATCCGCAGGCGAGGCAAGGGACGAGGCAAGCATGCTTGAGAAGTTCCATCGGGATTTTGGCGACCCAGCGGAGCTTGAAAAACGGATGCTCTTCCTCACCGACGCGGGAATCCCCTTTGCCACGGCCACCGCTTGGTTTGAGGATGCGGAGCTTGGCCATCTGCACTATGTGGCTGTGGATGCCGGTCATCTGGGGCAGGGGCTATCCAAGCCGCTGGTTTCGCTGGCGCTTAGGCGCATGGCGGAGCTTGGTCACAGCCGCGCCATGCTCACCACCCAGACCCTCAGCTGGGTCGCCATCCGCTGCTACCATGGCTTTGGCTTTCGCCCGATGTCCTTCTTTCCCATGGAGGATGAAAAAGAGGGCTGGAGGATCGTGTCGGAAAAGTCCGGCGTGCAATTTGAACTGAACTGAGTCGCGCAAGGCAGAATAGAAACAGGAGGACAGCCATGCCCATTCGTATATTGGATGCAGCCACCGTGGGACGCATTGCCGCCGGCGAGGTGGTGGAGCGGCCCAGCTCCGTGGTGAAGGAGCTGATGGAAAATTCCCTCGATGCGGGAGCAAGCTCCGTCACGGTAGAGGTTAAGGGCGGGGGCATTGATTATCTCCGCGTCACAGATAATGGCTGCGGCATCGAGCCGGGGCAGGTTCGGCTCGCCTTTGAGAACCACGCCACATCCAAATTGCAGCATGCCGACCAGCTTGGCGATATTCGCACGCTGGGCTTCCGCGGCGAGGCGCTGCCCTCCATCGCCGCAGTATCCCGCGTGGAGATGACCACCCGAGCCAAGGGGCAGGAGAGCGGCATGAAGCTGAGCATAGAGGGCGGCGGGAACCTGAACCTTCGGGAAACCGGCTGCCCGCAGGGAACCACCATCGTGATGCGCGACCTATTCTTCAACGTGCCGGTGCGCCGCGCCTTTCTGAAGCGACCCTCCTATGAGGGTGGGCTGGTGAGCGATGCGGTATCGAGGATGCTGCTGGGCAATCCGAGCGTGTCTGTGCGCTTTATCAGCGGCGGAAATACCCTCTTTCATAGCTTTGGCGATGGCAAGCTGCGCCACGCGGTCTTTGCCGTGTACGGCAGGGAAACGGCAGAAAATATGGTGGAGATCGATGCCAGCGAGGGCGGCGCACGCATCCACGGGCTGATCGGCGTGGGCGAGCTTGCCAAGGCAAGCCGTGCGCACGAGCTGTTTTATGTGAATGGACGCAGCGTGCGCTGTCCGCTGCTGGCGAGGGCGCTGGAGCAGGTTTGCCGCAGCCGCGTGACCATCGGCATGTATCCCATGTGCGTGCTGAACCTCGAAATGCCGCCAACCAGCGTGGATGTAAACGTGCATCCCAATAAGCTGGAGGTGCGCTTCCGGGACGAGGATATGATGCGCCTCACATGCGAAAAGCTGCTCTCCCGGGCATTTGAAAACGAGCGGGTGCTGGAGCTTGAGAAGCTGACTGCCGAGCAGCCTCGGGTGGAGCGCCGCGCCGAGGTGCGGGAAATACCGCTGTCTGAAGCGAGCACTCCAGCCAAGTCCAAGGAAGTAGAGCCTAAGCTGGAAGCCAAGCCTAAGCCCGAAGCCAAGCCTAAGCCGGAAGCCAAGCCGGAGCAGCTGCACATAGCGCTGCCTGCACGGCCGGCGATTGCCCTGCGGGAGGATCCTGCATCCATCGTTCGACCGGACATCAGCGTAAAGACCGTCGATCTGCCCGGCAGGCAGGGGTCGTCCGCCCAGAAGGAGCAGAGGAAGGCTCGGGACAAGGCTCAGACTGCGGCGCCGGAAGTAGATGTGCGGCAAGATGAAAATAAGCCGAGGGCTGCGGCGGAGGCTCAGGATCCACCGGCAGATATGCCCAAGAACCAAGCCAAGCCAGCCAAACCGCTTCTGACCGCGACTGCCGCCAGTCAGGCTCAGCCTGCGCGAGATAGGCAGAGCGAAACGCTGCCCTTCCGCGTGTTGGGCGTGATTTTCAAGACCTACATACTGGTGGAGGTTGGAAATAGCCTCCTGATCATCGACCAGCATGCCGCCCACGAGCGCCTGCAATATGAGCGCTACATGGCGCGTGCGCAGGCGGGTGCGGCGTCCCAGCAGCTGCTGACACCCATCGTGGCGCATCTCTCTGCTCGGGAGATGGCTGTGGTTCAGGATAACCTCGATACCCTTCAGGCTGTCGGCTACGCTGTGGAGCCATTTGGGGAGCAGGATATCCGCATCAGCGCCGTGCCGTTTGTGCTGGGCAGGGCGGAGTCGAAGCCCATCTTCCTGAATATGCTCGCCACCCTCAGCCAGCTCAAGGCTGCTACGGTGGATGCGCGCCGCAGCGAGATCATGCAAATGGCATGCAAGAGCGCGGTGAAGGCGGGGGACAGCCTGAGCGATTCGGAGATCGCCGCCCTTCTCGAGGGCATGCTGGCTACCGGAGCGCCGCCCACCTGCCCCCACGGCAGACCTGTGGTGAAGGCAATCAGCAAGCGGGAGCTGGAGAAGCTGTTCAAGCGCATCCAGTGATGGAATGAAGACGCACAAGAACATATAAGGAAACGTATATATGAAGCCAAGGATCATCGTCATTGCCGGGCCGACCGCCTCGGGGAAGACAGCATGCGCGGTGGAGCTTTGCAGGCGCATCGGCGGCGAGGTTGTATCCGCTGATTCCATGCAGGTCTATCGGGGCATGGATGTGCTCAGTGCCAAGCCAACGCAGCAGGAAATGCGGGGCGTGCCACATCATATGCTGAGTATTGCCGACCCTGCCGAGAGGTTTTCCGCAGCCAAGTATCGGGACATGGCTCGTGAGGTCATTGCGGATATCCTTGCCCGTGGGAAGATGCCCGTGCTCTGCGGCGGCACAGGGCTGTATATCAACGCCGTGACCCGACCGATGGAGTTTGCCCAGAGCTGCGATGAGGCGCTCAGGCGGCGGCTCATTGCCATCTCTGAGGAGCTGGGCGGACGGAGAAGGCTGCATGATATGCTGCGGGAGATCGATCCCGAGGCTGCCGACCGGCTGCATGAAAACGACGTGCGCCGCGTGACCCGCGCCATAGAGGTTTATAGGCTGACGGGTCGCACCCAGTCCGAGCAGGCAAGGCTGGATAGCCAGCGGGAGGCGGACTATCGGGAGATGATGTTTGCCCTGCGCTGGCCCCGGGAGAAGCTCTATGCCCGCATCGATAGCCGTGTGGACAGCATGCTGAAGGATGGGCTGGTGGACGAGGTTCGTGCGCTGCGGCGGGACGAGGCAAGCCATCCAACCGCCCTGCAGGCCATTGGCTACAAGGAGATCGTGGCCGCACTGGAGGGCAGGCTGGGCATGGACGAGGCTGTATCACTGGTCAAGCAGCTCTCGCGAAACTATGCAAAGAAGCAAATGACGTGGTTCCAGCGCGACCCCCGCGCCGTATGGATCGATGCGGATGGTCGCGGCGCGGAGCAGATCACGCAGGATATGATTACTTATCTGGAGGAACATCAATGAGCAGGAGCAATATGCCGCGCATTACCCAGCAGGTAGAGGCGCTGGTTTCTCAGGCGGAGCAGGACTGCGCCGCCGTATTCAAGCGGGTGGATGAGATCGAATTTGCAAATACGCAGAAGGTGATCGCCGCCTTCCAGAGCCACAGGGTATCGGCGCGCCACTTTGCGCCGACCACGGGCTATGGCTATGATGATATCGGCCGCGATACGCTGGGGGAGATGCTGGCGGAGGTGCTTGGCTGCGAATACGCGTTGGTGCGCCCGCAGATCGCCTCCGGCACGCACGCCCTTGCGCTGTGCCTCTATGGTGTGCTGCGTCCCGGCGATACCATGCTCTCCGGTGCGGGCAAGCCCTATGATACCATGGAGGAGGTCATCGGCATTGCCGGCGAGGCCGGCTGCGGCTCGCTGAAGGACTTTGGCGTGGCTTATCGGCAGGTGGAGCTGAAGGATGGGAAGATCGATATCGAAGCCATCCTCGCAGCCATGGATCCTACGGTAAAGCTCATCCTCATCCAGCGCAGCAGGGGCTACGACTGGCGCGCATCCCTCTCCGTGGCAGAGATCAACGCAGCCATCGACGCTATCCACGCCAAGAACCCGGAGGTTTGCGTGATGGTGGATAACTGCTATGGCGAGTTTACCAACTGCGAGGAGCCTCGCGCCGATCTGATGGCGGGCTCCCTCATCAAGAATCCCGGCGGCGGCCTAGCACCCACCGGTGGCTACATCGCAGGCAAGAAGAAATTTGTGGAGCTGGTTGCCTATCGCCTGACCTCGCCGGGCATCGGCGCGGAGGTCGGCTCCTATGCGGGCAGCTACCAGCCCTTCTATCAGGGTCTGTTTCAGGCGCCGCATACCGTGGCGCAGGCGGTCAAGAGTGCGATCCTTGCCAGCCGCGTGTTTGAAAGCCTCGGCTTCGAGGTCAATCCCCGCTACGACGAGCCTCGCAACGACATCATCGAGGCCATACGCTTCGGCAGGGAGGACATGCTCATTCGCTTTATTCAGGCGATCCAGTTCTGCTCGCCGGTGGATGCGGAGGCTGTGCCGGAGCCGTGGGCGATGCCGGGGTATCAGGATCCGGTCATCATGGCAGCGGGAACCTTTGTGTCCGGCGCATCCGTTGAACTGAGCGCCGACGCGCCGGTTCGACCGCCCTACATCGCCTATCTTCAGGGTGCGCTGACCTATGCCCATGGCCGCATGGGCGTGGCCGGCGCGGTGCAGCTGATGGCGAACGAGGGCATGATAAAGCTCAGCTAAGCTAAATTGAAGACACGAAAGGCAGCTCCTTTGCGCATGCTTGTGCCGAAAGGGGCTGCCTTGGTATGTGAAAATGGGTCGGCTATGGCGCCTCCGGTCGCTGCTGCTTCCTCCCACCGTCAGGCTCAGAACTGGCGAAGCAGGGCGACAACCTTGCCCAGCACCTGTGCATGGTCGGTATAGATGGGCTGCATGGAGCGGTTTTCCGGCTGGAGGCGGACGCGGTTTTCCTCAAAGAAGATGCGCTTTACGGTGGCCTCGTCGTCGATCATGGCAACCACGACCTCGCCGTTTTCAGCATCCTGCTGGCGACGAACCACGATGATATCGCCATCGAGTATGCCGATATCGATCATGCTCTCGCCCTGCACCCGCAGGCAGAATACCTCGTCGCGCCCCAGCATGCTCTGGGGCAGGGTGAGGTAATCCTCGATATTTTCAATGGCTGTGATGGGCAGGCCCGCCGTGACCTTGCCAACCAGAGGCACGCTCCTGCCGCGGGATACGCTGTTGTCCAGCACCTCCAGCGCCCGTGGCTTGGTGGAATCGCGGCGGATGAAGCCCTTCTTTTCGAGGGTGTTGAGGTGGGCATGGACGGTGGAGGTGGACTTCAGCCCCACAGCCGCGCAGATCTCCCGCACGGACGGCGGATAACCCTTTTCCTCTATTTCCCGGCGAATGAAGTCCAGTATCTTCTGCTGGTTTTCCTGCGATGCACGCATGGGCTGTACCTCCGTTAAAAAGCTCTCTGGATAGAGTATAACACAAAGCAAGGGGAAAATCAAACGTTTGTTCGGCGTGGTTCGTTAAAATCGCGCTTTTTCAACAAGAATGTATGACGGAGTTCTTGAAATACTATGAAAAACCTGTCAAAACTACGGTGCAGCCTGCCTGCTTATGCTATAATTAAAATGTTGAAGTGTAGCTTCGGCAGGCGGCTTGGCAGATGTGCTGCGCTTGCCTGAACGTATTTTCCCAGCCGGAGCGGCATAGGATGTGCAGGGATGAACAGGGGCTTGGATCAAGACTTGAGCCAGAGCACAGGTTCTTTGCAGGGAGGCTGGGGAATAAAATGGAAACAGAATGAAGGCTTGCACGCGCATGGGAAGCAAAGGGCGGCGATGGATGCTTGCGCTGCTTGCGGCGATGCTGTTTATCGGCTCCTTTGCGCAGCTTACCATGCTCTCCCGGCTTTCGGCGCTGGGCAAGCGTGCGGCGGCGCTGGAGCGGGAGCTTGCCCGCATGCGGACGGAGGCAGGCAGCCTTGAGCTGCGCGTGAACCAATACCACAATCTGGAAAGCATCGCGCTTCGGGCGCGGGAGATGGGCATGGAACAGCCCGACGAAACACAGCTTCGTGCGGCACGGCTCGAGATGGGCGGCGCGGTGCGAATGGATGACGGCGCATAATCGCTGCATGCGGCTTGGAAGCATGCAAAAAGATGCATATGAAGGATACGTCCACCCAGACCGCAGGCTTGCCCTGCGGGGAGAGAGCAAACGCCGGCAGGCAATGACCAACTTTCCGGGCGGGGAGGGATGAGGATGGTTCTGACCGGGCCTGTCATCCGTCGCCGCCTTGCAGCGTTGGCGGCGGTGTTCGTGGCTTTGTTTGGAGCGCTGGGGGTGCGGCTGTTTGATTTACAGATCCTTCAGGCGGAGCAATTGCAGCTTCGTGCGCAGGCACAGTGGACCAGCGAGAGCACCATCCAGCCCACCCGCGGCAGGATAGCAGACCGAAACGGCACGGTGCTTGCCCAGAGCGCCACGGCATACACGCTGTCGGTAAGCCCCCGACAGGTGAGGGATGCGCAGGCGCTTGCCAAGGTGATCGCGCCGGTGATCGATGCAGATGCAGAGGTCATCGCCAAGAAGGCGGGGGATACCACCCGGGGCGGCGTGACCCTCAAGCGGCAGCTCACGCGGGAAACTGCGCAGGAGATCAAGAGCCTGATGGCGCAGGACGCTTCCAACGGCGCACAGCTCCTGACGGGGCTTTACTTGGAGGAGGAAAGCAGGCGATACTATCCCATGGGGGAGCTTGCCTGCCAGCTGCTGGGGCTTACCACCATTGACGGCGTGGGTCAGGCAGGGCTAGAGCAGAGCTTGGACAGCTACCTTTCCGGCAAGGCTGGGCGGGTGCTGGAGGAGATCGACGGCAAGGGTCGGGAGCTGAGCTACTCCGCCAGCGAATATATCGCGGCAGTGGAGGGCGGAAGCGTGAGCCTGACCATAGACGCATCCATACAGAGCTTTGCCGAAAAGGCGGCTCGGGAGGCGATGTCGGTCAACAATGCCAAGGCGGTGCGGGTGCTGGTGATGCAGCCGCAGACGGGCGAGATACTCGCCATGGTAAACAAGCCGGACTACGACCTGAACGATCCGCCAAGAAACGATGTGGAAAGCCTCACCGCTCTGATGCGCAACCGCTGCATCACCGACGCCTACGAGCCGGGCTCTACCTTCAAGATATTGACGGCGGCAGCGGCGCTGGACAGCGGCTTGGTTACGCCGGAGGAGGGCTTTTACTGCTCCGGTTCGATCCATGTGGATGGTGGAAAGATACGCTGCTGGGGCAAGCCCCACGGCGCGCAGACCTTTGCGCAGGCGCTGGAGAACAGCTGCAATCCGGTGTTTGTGGAGATGGGGCTGCGGCTGGGCGTGGAGCGCTTTTATGATTACCTGTCCGCCTTTGGGCTTGGCAAGCCAACGGGGCTGGATATGCAGGGCGAGGCTGCGGGCATACTGATATCCGAGCAGCGCTGCAAGCGGGTGGATATCGCCCGCATCGGCTTTGGACAGAGCGTTGCGGTTACGCCGGTGCAGCTTTTAACGGCGGCCTCATCGGTGGTCAATGGCGGCAGGCTGCTCACGCCCTATATCGTCAAGGAGATCAGAAATGGCAATGGCGATGTGATCCAGCAGGGTTCGGCAAAGCTGCGAGGGACAACGGTTTCGGAGGAAACCTCCCGCACCATGCGGCGGCTGCTGGAGGGTGTGGTGGAGAATGGCGGTGGCAAAAATGCTGCCGTGAAGGGCTACCGCATCGGCGGCAAGACCGGTACCGCGCAGGTTTATGTGGACGGCGTGGTTTCCAGCGACAAGCACATCGGCTCCTTCCTCGGCTTTGCACCGATAGATGATCCGCAGCTTGGGGTGCTTGTGATCGTGGAGGAGGCGGAGGTTGCTGTGGATTTCGGCAGTGTGACCGCCGCGCCCTATGCAAGGGACATACTGGAGCAGACGCTTTTGTACATGGGCATATCGCCGGAAACGGACGCGCAGGCGAGCATGGTTTGCACGCCGAACGTGGTTGGACAGACGCTTGCCGATGCGGCTCAGGCGGTGCGGCAGGTCGGGCTGGACTGCGTATTCGATGGGGAGGGCGGCACGGTGACGGGTCAGCTTCCCGCAGCGGGTGCGGAGATGGCGGAAGGCTCCATAATGATGCTATACGTTGACAACTTAACAGACCTGCGCGATAATGGAAAGGTTCAGGTGCCTGATGCGGCGGGTCTGTCGGTGTTGGAAGCCAATCGGCTGCTGCGATCCTACGGGCTGAAGCTCAGGATAGAGGGCGGCGGGCTGGCAGTGAAGCAGGATCCGGCGGCGGGGAAGGAGGTCTTTCCCTCCGCGGAGGTGACGGTGACGTTCGCGCTGCCGCAGGATAGTGAACAAAGATTACAGGGGGATGCCGAATGAAGCTGAATGTTTTGACCGGAAGGATTCCGGGTAAGGTTCGGATCGTCGGAGATCAGGATACGGATATAACCAATATTTGCATAGATTCCAGAAAGGTGCGTGGGGGCGACCTGTTTATCTGCACGCCCGGCTTGCGCATGGATGCCCACGACTTTGCCCCGCAGGCGGTGGCCAGCGGCGCGGCTGCGCTGATGGTGGATCACCTGCTGGATATTGATGTGCCGCAGGTGGTGGTGGAGGATGTTCGCCTCGCCAGCAGCTATGTGGCGGCGCAGTTCCATGGCAATCCTGCCGAGAAGATGCACATGATCGGCATTACCGGCACCAAGGGCAAGACCACCACCAGCTTCCTGATCAAGTCCATACTGGAGGAGGCAGGCAAGAAGGTGGGGCTGATCGGCACGGTCTGCTCCATGATCGGCGATGAGGTGATCCCGGCGAAGCTCACCACGCCCGATCCCATCGATACCCAAGCCATGCTTGCCGAAATGGCAAAGGCTGGCGTGGAATATGTGGTGATGGAGGTTTCCGCACATGCGCTGGCGCTGAACCGGCTGGCAGGCATTACCTTCGATGTGGGTGCGTTTTCAAACTTCTCGCAGGATCATCTGGATTTCTTCGATACCATGGATAAATACTTCGCCTGCAAGATGCAGTTTTTCTCGCCGGATGTCACGCGGAAGATCGTCTATAATGCCGACGACGACAGCGTGGCGGCGGGCATGGCGAGCCTCGGCAGGGAGGCGCTGCGCATCGGCATACGCGAGGGCAGCGATATCTATGCCAACGATATCGAGATCAGCGAGCGCGGCTCCAATTTCCTTATCTCGTGGCACAAGCATTTCCGGGTGAGCATCGCACTGAAGCTGGCGGGCATTTTCAATGTGTACAACGCCCTGATGGCGGCGGGCATCTGCATCCAGCTGGGCATTGGCGAGGAGGATATCCGCCGGGGTCTGGAGGATGTGCGCGCCGTGCCGGGCAGGATCGAGCTGCTGGAAACCGATACCCCCTACCGGGTGATACTGGACTATGCACACTCGCCGGACAGCCTTGAAAACATACTGCGTGCCGTGCGGGAAACCACCAAGGGACGAATGATCGCCCTCTTTGGCTGCGGCGGCAACCGCGACCGTGCCAAGCGGCCGCTGATGGGCGAGATCGCAGGCGAGCTGGCGGATTTCTGCATCCTCACCAGCGATAACCCCCGCAGCGAGGATCCAATGGATATCCTTGCAGGCATCGAGGAGGGCATCCGCGGCACCGGCTGCGAATATGTGGTGATCGAAAATCGCAGGCAGGCCATCAAGTATGCGCTGATGAACGCCGCTCCGTCGGATGTGGTCGTGCTGGCTGGCAAGGGTCACGAAACCTATCAGGAGATCAAGGGCGTGCGCTACCCCTTCAATGAAAAGATCGTGGTGGCGGAGCTGCTGGACGAGATCGGCAGGGAGTGAGCCGTGCGTCCGCCAAGGCGGATAAACGAGCCTGCTGGTAAGCAAGAATAACCAATCATAACAGTATAAGATAATTGGAGGAAACAGAAGATGCAGAGGCTGATCTGGACGATCATTGCTGCGTTTGCGATGACCATCGTCTTTGGGCCGATCATGATCCCGTGGCTGAAGAAGCTGAAGTTTGGACAGACCATTTACGACCTTGGCCCGGAATCCCACAAGAAGAAGCAGGGAACCCCCACCATGGGCGGCATCATATTTGCCGTACCCGCGCTCATTGCCGCGCTGGTCTTTGCCCATGGCGATACCAGATGGGAATACACGCTGATGATCGCCGTATCGGCGCTGGGCTTCGGCGCAATCGGCTTTGTGGACGATTTCATCAAGGTAAAGCTCAAGCGCAGTCTGGGTCTTACCCCCATGCAGAAGGTGGTTCCCCAACTGGCGCTGTCCCTCGGGCTTGCCATTTGGGCATACAGCACGCAGAGCATTGGCTCCAGCTGGACGGTACCGTTCTTCAATGTGGAATGGAACCTTGGCTGGCTGTATATCCCGGTGATGGTGTTTGTGATGGTTGGCACGGTCAATTCCGCAAACCTGCTGGATGGCTTGGATGGTCTGCTGGCTGGCTGCTCGATGATTGATTTTATCACCATGATGCTGATCTGTCTGGCAATGTCCGCAGCCAACGGAGCAAATAGCTCCAACCTGCTCAATACCGCCATCTTTGCAGGCGCTATGGCGGGCGCGCTGATGTGCTTCCTGCGCTTCAATGGTCATCCGGCACGGGTGTTCATGGGCGATGTCGGCTCCTTCTTCATCGGCGGCGCGCTGGTTGGCATGACCACGGTGACGCGGCTTACCCTGCTGCTGCCGATCATTGCGCTGGCAATGATGATCTCCAGCATTTCGGATATCATTCAGGTTGGCTATTTCAAGTATACCAAGAAGAAGACGGGCACGGGCAAGCGCGTCTTTAAGATGGCTCCCCTGCACCACCATTTCGAGCTTTCCGGCATGCCGGAAACGCGGGTGGTGACCATGTATTATCTGGCTACGGCGGCGCTGTGCCTGCTGAGCCTGCTTGGCTTCGTAGCCTGATAAAAGCCTTGCCTGCCACGACGGCATAAGGCGGCAAATAAGCGATACAACGGGCGGTCGGCGCGGCGAAGAAATCGGCGCATCGAACCGCCCCTTTCCGAAGAAACGGAGGGATATAAAATGAAAGCGATGGTATTGGGTCTGGCTCGCAGCGGTATTGCCGTCAGCAAGCTTTTGCTGGCGCGTGGAAACGAGGTTTGGGCGTGCGATTCCAAGGAGTGGGAGGCGTTCAAGGGCGCTCTGGACGAGATCAAGCAGCTGGGCGCTCAGCTTATCCTCGGCGAAAAGGAGCCTGAGAAGCACCTCGACGGCATGGATGCGCTGATCGTGAGCCCCGGCATACCCATGACGCATCCCATCATTGCCTGCGCGAAGGAAAAGGGTGTGGAGGTGATGGGTGAGATCGAATATGCCTATCGTGAGTCCACCGGCAGTCTGCTGGCTGTGACGGGAACCAATGGCAAGACCACCACGGTGACGCTGCTCGGCGAGATATTCAAAAATGCAGGCAAGCGCACCCACGTGGTGGGCAACATCGGCACGCCCTATTCCGGCGCAGTGCTGGCGATGAAGCCCGGCGATGTGACGGTGTGCGAAATTTCCTCCTTCATGATGGAAACCTCCAGCAAGTTCCATCCGCAGGTGAGCGCGGTGCTCAATATCTCCGAGGATCACCTCAATCGCCATGGCACCATGGAAAATTACATCGCCCTGAAGGAACGCATATTTGAAAATGAGGGCGCGGGCGACTGCGTGGTGCTCAACTGGGAGGACGAGGCAACCCGCCGCATGGCTGCCCACACCAAGGCAAGGGTGCTCTGGTTTGCCTCCCGCAGCGAGGTGGAAAACGGCGCCTTTGTAAAGAATGGAAAGATCGTGTTCGGCACACCCCTCAAGCACGTGCCGGTCTGCGGCGTGGACGAGGTGTTCATCCCCGGCGAGCATAACCTGCGCAATGCGCTGGCGGCAACCGCCATGGCGATGGCGGCCGGCATACCTGCGCCGGTGGTGCGGCACACGCTGAGAACCTTTAAGGGCGTGGAGCACCGCATAGAGTTCGTGCGGGAGCTGGACGGCGTGCAGTTTATAAACGATTCCAAGGGAACCAACGTGGATTCCTCCATTCAGGCTGTGCGCGCCATGAAGCGACCCACGGTGCTGATCCTCGGCGGCTATGATAAGCATACGGATTTCACTCCCCTCTGCGAAGAGATTATGAAGACACCCATTAAGAGGATCGTGCTCATTGGCGCGACGGCCATGCAGTGCCAGCAGACGCTGGAGAAGGTGGGCTTCCATGCTTGGGAGCATGCGGGCTACGATTTCGATCGTGCGGTGAAGCGTGCCTTCGAGCTTGCCGAGGAGGGCGGCGCGGTGCTGCTTTCTCCCAGCTGCGCATCCTTTGACATGTTTGAGGATTATGAGGCGCGGGGACGCATCTTCAAGGAGATCGTGAACCGGCTGGAGAGCAAAGGAGCTTGATGCTCCACCCTTCCGCTGGGGCGAGGGCTGCGGCACAGCTGCCGCAGAAGAAAAAAGACAGAGGAACCAAAAGGAAATACAATCTGCTGCGCGGCGTGGACCGCGGACTGATGGTCTGCTTCATTGCACTGCTTGCCTGCGGGCTGCTGGTGCTCTACGCCGCGAGCTATTATAACGCACAGGATCGCGGCAGCGCTCTATCCGAGGTGTATTCCCAGCTGATGGGCATCGCCGCGGGGGCTGTCGCGATGCTCTTTATTCTGCACATCGATTATCGCCTGCTGGCGAAGCCGATGATTTCCACCAGCCTGCTTTTGCTGAGCCTTGTGCTGCTGGTTCTGGTGGCGATCCCCGGCGTGGGGCGGATGCTCAATGGTTCGCGCAGGTGGCTCAGGCTGGGACCGGTGAGCTTCCAGCCATCGGAGCTTGCCAAGTACGCCTGCATACTGCATCTGGCACGCTTTTTAAGCCGGAAAAGCACCGATATACGCAGCTTCCTGCGCGGGCTGGTTCCAGCGTTTATCTTTCCGGGCATACTCTTTCTGCTGATCCTTTTGCAGCCAAACCTCTCCACGGCGGGCAGCATATTGATCGTGTCTGCGGTAATGGTGATGGCTGCGGGGGCGCGCTGGCTGCACATGGGGCTGGTTGGCATGGCTGGCGCGGCGCTGGGAACCTACTATGCGCTGTCGGAGGATTACCGGCGGGCACGGCTGATGTCCTTCCGCAATCCCTTCGCCTACCTGAGCGACGAGGGCTATCAGCTCTCCCAGTCGCTTCTTGCCTTTGGCTCGGGCGGTCTATTTGGCATGGGCTTGGGAAAGGGACGGCAGAAATATGCCTTCCTGCCCTATCCGGAGTCGGACTTCATCTTTGCCGTGGTTGGCGAGGATATGGGGCTGGTTGGCTGCCTGATGATACTTGCGCTGTTTCTGGCTTTCGTGCTGCTTGGCCTGCGGGTGGCGATGCGCTGCGAGGACAGGTTCGGCAGTCTGCTTGCCGGAGGCATTACAGCCATGATCGGCGTGCAGACGGTGCTGAATGTGGCGGTGGTCATCGGCATGATGCCGACAACGGGTTTGCCGCTGCCCTTCTTTTCCTCGGGCGGCACATCGGTATCGATACTGATGGCTGCGACGGCCATCCTGATGAACATCTCGGCAGCCACAAATCGGCGGAACATGGGAACCTGAGGAAGAAAATGGCAGTCTAAGGGAGGAAGGATGGATCGAGGAAAAGTGGCTTGGCTGCGGCGCATGGCTCTGGTCTGCGCAGCCTTGGCGGCGCTCGGCATGCTGATGGGTCGTTGGCTGCTTGTGCGGGATGTGCAGGTGCTTGGCGCGGAGAGGGAGGACGTGCAGGCGATCCTCTCCGCCGCGGGCATGAAGGCAGGCGATTCTTTGCTCTCGCTGGACTGGCAGGCGGCGGAGCGGGGGATCAGCGCCCTTGGCAGTTACCAGCTGGAGGAGGGCAGAGCGACGCTCGCCGGCAGGCTCAACCTGTGCGTGCGCAGGCGGGAAAGCACAGCGATGCTGCCCATCGGCAGGAGCATGGCTGTGGTGGATGCGGATATGCGGGTGATCGAGCTTCGGCAGGACGCGCCGGACAGAGACGTGATCCTCATCAGCGGCATGGAGGCTGGCTTTGCTGGTCTTGGCGAGCAGGTCAGCGGCGATGCGGCACGCTTGGAAGCCTGCATGGCAGTGCTGGCTGCTGCGGATGCTTGCGGCGCGAAGGGCTTTATATCGGAGGTGAACGTGGCGGATGCGGGCAATATCCATATGATCGCCGGTTCGGGCATGCGGATATTGCTGGGCGATGCAGGCAGCCTTGCAGATAAGCTCAGCCTTGCCCGCGCAGCCGTGCAGGATATCCAGCGGCGCGGTGAGGGTGGCGGGGTGCTGGATGTGGCGGGGGTCAGCCATGCCGATTATCGGCCCGCCGGTCTGAGAATGCAGGCTGAACCAGTTTCAACCGATTTGTAATTTTTTCGCCTGTTTTGCTCGACAGTATCTTGATCGAATTTTGAAAGAATTTCGACACTTGCAAAAATGGGCGAAAATCGGCGGTTTCTCATTTGCATGCAAATTCAAATCCATGTATAATGGAATATAGGATTCTAGTACTATATGGGAACCCGGACGAATAAGGTGGGCGAACAAGAGCTATGAGTAAAACGCAGATTGCGGCCATTGAATTTGGTACATCCAAGATCGTGACGATCATTGCGCAGAACGGCGGCATTGACAGACTGGAGTTTCTGGGCACCGGCACCGTACCTTATGATGGCTTTCAGGACGGCGACTGGAACACGCCGGGCCAGATGATCCAGCGCGTGCGCGATTCCATCGCGGCGGCTGAATTGGAGGCAAACCAGAAGATACGCGAGATATATGTGGGCGTTCCCGGCGCATACGTGCACATGTGCTGTGCTGAAGCAGAGATCGAGCTGCGCGACGAGGGCGTGACCGAGGAGGATCTTGACCTTGTTCAGGATGCCGCAGCGGAGAAGCTTCGCATCGCGGAGATGGGCGGTCTTGTGCTGCACCGCTCCCCGGCATGGTTTCAGGTGGACGATGGCAAAAAGACCGTCGAGCCAAGCGGCCATGGCAAGCTCCTGCGGGCGCAGACCTCCTTCATCGTGGCCGATCCGCAGTTTATTGACGATGCAAAGGAGATTCTCGGCGCTCTGGATATCACCATCCTCGGCTTCCTGTCTCCCACGCTGGGCGAGAGCCTGCTGCTGCTGTCCATAGACGATCGTGACAGGGTATCGCTGCTGATCGACTGCGGCTATCTGAGCACCGAACTGAGTGTGATCCGCGGCGAGGCCATTATCTACCATGCCATGCTGCCCATGGGCGGCGGTCAGATCACCGCCGATCTTGCCAGCCAGCTGCGCATACCAATGCGTGCGGCGGAGCAAATTAAGCGCGGCTATGTGTTCAATCCCGATGAATTTGATGAGAACGCCTTTGCCGAGGCGATCGACGCCCGGGGTCGCAGGCTGACCTTCCCGCGGGACGTGGTAAGCGCCTGCGTGGAGCGGAGCATGAACGAGCTCTGCGATATGATCGATATGACCGTGAAAAATGATGTGAGCGCCCTGCTCGGCGCACGCTCCCAGATTTACCTCACCGGCGGCGGTATCGGCATGATGCGCGGCGCGAGGGACTATCTGGCGGAAAGGATTGGCTATCCGGTGAAGGCAAGCGCGCCCAAGACCGCAAAGATGAACAGTCCGGTTTATTCCTCGGCGCTGGGATTGTTGGATCTTACCTTTGATTCCATCGAGCGCCACGATGCCGATGACGATAGCTTCGCCAGAAAGCTCACCGGCTTCCTTCGCAGGAAGAAGTGAAGCAAAAATGAAAAACCTGCGGTTTTCTAAAACCGATTTACCCAATAAACGCAGCCACAGACTATATACGGACGAGGGGGATGCCTTGTGATTGAATTTGAAATGCAGGATACCATGAATACCGAGAATAACTTCGCAGCCATCAAGGTTGTCGGCGTGGGCGGCGCAGGCACCAATGCGGTCAACCGCATGGTGGATTCCGGCCTTCAGGGCGTGGAGTTTATCGCCGTCAATACCGATAATCAGGCGCTGGCTCTCTGCAAGGCGGAGAAGACCATCCAGATCGGCGAAAAGCTCACCAAGGGCTTGGGC
>CAYWLE010000020.1:0-16266 GCA_964458825.1 uncultured Oscillospiraceae bacterium
CATCGGCATTTTTCTTTCCCATGCTCCCTGCTTTATGGCAGGGATTTTCTTTTAATCCATAATACTTGACTGCATAGTTGAAGATTGCTGTTATCTGATTGTTGATTGTTTTCAGATATGTCAAAGCATTTTTCATGAAGCTGGTGGGCTTTCGCCAGTACAGCAAATGGTCAAGCGAGAGCTATCTGGATTTCCTGCGGGAACAAGGCTGGACAGTACGAAAAAGCGAAGTGCTAAAGGCCAGCTTCCCACTGACTTATGTTGAATGCATGAAAGGAGAAGCATTATGAAAGCGAATTACAAGAACTGGGTACTGAAAATTCTGATTGTCGGCATGACCGCGGCAACGGCAGTGTCGATTGCGGCGTTGGTTGTCTTTGGCGTTTGCGGACTTTGGGTAACGAAAACATGGCAGATCGTTCTCGGTATTCTGTCTGCCGTCGCTGCCGTTGGATGCGGGAAAACGCTGCAATGGAGCATCACGGCGTACAATGCCTTTTCCTATGATGGAAAACGGCAGCTTTCACAGAGAATCATCGAGGGAACTGCAAACTATATCACCCTGCCCGAAGGCGGCGTGGGACTGGATGTGGGCTGTGGCAGCGGTGCTTTGACCATTGCCTGCGTCAAGCGCAATCCACAGGGACGCGTGGTGGGTGTTGACCACTGGGGCAAGGATTATGCGGAGTTCAGCCTGCCTCTCTGCCAGAGCAATGCCAAGGCGGAGGGCATCCGCAATGCGGCTTTTCAAAAGGGCGATGCCACCAAGCTGCCCTTCCCCAATGAAACCTTCGACGCCGTAACCAGCAACTATGTTTACCACAACATCTCAGGCGTGGATAAACAGCTGCTCTGCTGGAAACCCTGCATACCCTGAAAAAAGGCGGCGCCTTTGCCATCCACGATCTGATGAGCCAAAATCGCTATGGCGACATGGAGGCTTTCTGCCGGAATCTCAAAGAAATAGGCTATGAGGAGGTTCGCATGATCGACACGACCAATGGAATGTTTATGACGAAGAAGGAATGAATATGGCGACAGATACAGACAAATTTGCGGCGGCATTCAAGGAAACCTGTGGAATGACCCCTGCTGAATATCGAAATGACAGGAGGTAGAACATGAACTCAAAAATGAAGCGCTCTACAGCAGCTTGGATATGGGACTTTGCCGGGAGCTATCGTCCGAAGTATCGCCGCTTCGTAGAGTCCAGAGAAAAAGCGGTCGGCTGGAAGGTATAGCTCGGCAATGCCATCTAGCAGTTGCAAGGCAAATGCCGCTGTGCTATAATCAATCTGCAAGCTTAAGGGAGGTTTGGATATGAAGAAACGGCTGTGGCTGAAAATCCTTCTTTGCATCGTGGCGGCAGTGCTGCTGCTCTTGGTGCTGCTTGTGGCTTATCTTACGATAACGGAATACCGTCCCAAGGATCAGCAGACCGCCGAGCAGCTTTCTATGGGCAATGGAAACGCCGTTTCCGTGGATGAACAGCTTACGATTTATAGCTGGAACATCGGATATGCAGGCTTGGATGCATCGGCAGACTTTTTCATGGACGGCGGCAACAGCGTCAATCCCGCAGTGGAGGACGTGAAGCAGAATCTATCTGCCATCAAAACATTCATCGCCTCTCAGCCAGCGGATGCATGGCTTTTGCAGGAGGTGGACGTGCATTCCGCCCGCACAGCCTATATCAACGAGTTGGAAGCCATTGCGGAGGCTTACCCCGGCAGCTATGCATTGGCATATAACTATAAGTGCAGCTTTGTGCCCATCCCCCTTCCGCCCATCGGCAAGGTAGAAAGCGGCATTGCAACCCTTACAAGCGGTTCTTTAACGGATACGCCCGAGCGCATCTCCCTGCCCTGCCCCTTCTCTTGGCCTGTCAGCATCGCCAATCTGAAGCGCTGCCTGCTAGTCACTCGTCTGGCTGTGGAGGGAAGCAGCAAAGAAGTGGTTCTGCTGAACCTACATCTGGAGGCCTACGATGATGACACAGGCAAAATTGCCCAAACCAAGCTGCTGATGGATATTTTGCAGCAGGAATATGAAAAGGGTAACTATGTGATCGCCGGCGGCGATTTCAATCAGGTTTTCCCCGACGTTCTGGATACCTATCCGGTGGTTGGCGACGTATGGACGCCCGGTATTCTAGAGGAAGGCGCTCTGCCAGACGGCTTCCGCTATGCCTTCGATGGCAATCGCCCAACCTGCCGCCTGCTGAACCATCCTCTAAGTGAAGATAGTCAGGTATATGTGCTGGACGGCTTTATCGTTTCACCAAATGTGCGGGTGAATCAGGTGGAAACGCTGGATCTGAGCTTTGCCAATTCGGATCATAACCCGGTCAAGTTGCAGCTTACCCTGCTGCCCTGATGGTTCCATCCACAGGCAACCTCGCAAGTGCCAACCAAATAAACATGCAGTCAAAGCTCGCTTTGACTGCATGTTTATGCTATTTTGTGTATGTTTTCTAGCTCAAGCCAAGTCCGAACCTCTGCTTTACGCGGTACAGCTTTTCCATCACAGGCTCGGCAAGCAGCCAGAGAAAGAGCATCGTGCTTCCTGCGTGGATCAGGTCGAAGGGTATGCCGGACACGATGTATGCCATAAGCGTGCTCCACCGAAGCTCCGGCTGGTACATGATCGCCGACGACAGGTTCACCATCAGCCCGTACAGCGCAAATACCGCCGCGCCGCCCCATGCGCATAGCGTCAGGCGGCAGCCCTTCCTGCGAAATAGCACGCCCGTCAGATAGCCAACCAGCCCCATCGCACACATCTGCCACGGCGTCCATGGGCCCTGCCCAAAGAACAGGTTGGATGCCAGCATCGTGCCTGCGCCAACCAGAAAGCCCGTCTCCGGCCCGTAAGCCGCCGCGCAAAGAATCACCAGTGCAGCCACAGGCTTGAATTGCGGCAGCATGAAAAATACGCTCCTGCCTGCCACGCCCAGCGCACATAGCACCGCCACCAGTGCGATCTCCTTCGCACCGGGGCGCTTTTTTTCGAATGAAATAAAGAAAAAGCCCAGTATCTCCGCCAGTATCACCAGCGACGTCACCATGTACCTCCGTCGATCCAGCAGCCATGTGCCTGCAAGCAGAGTTGCCAGCAGCACTGACGGCATGAAAAACAGCGTCGACCTTGCCTTCAGCTTCACCTCGGAGCAGGGCAGCGGCTTCAATGGACTTCCTCTGCGCAGCTGCGGCGGTCGCGTGGGCGCTTTGGGTGAAGGCGGCGGATCCACCTCCACCTCCCTGCCCCCGCAGGCAACCACGATATCCCCCACCGTCACAGCCTCGCTGATGCGATGCCCCGCCATCCGGTGCGCAGCGGTGGTGTAGAAGCGGTTATCGGCAAAAAACGTCCTCGGCGCAGCCTCACACTGTATCTCTCCGTCAAAGAGCATCGCGCAGCGCTGTGCATGCTCGGCACAGAACTCCAGATCGTGGCTTACCATCAGCACAGCCACACCCTCGGTGCATAGCTGATGGATTATTTGCGCAAAGGCACGCTTGTTTTCGCTGTCCATGCCCTTGGTTGGCTCGTCCATCAGCAGGATATCCGGCTTTGCCAGCAGCAGCTTTGCCAGTGCCGCACGCTGGCATTCTCCGCCCGATAGATCAAAGGGATGCCGCTCCAGAAGCCCCTCCAGCCTGCACCTTTCCACTGTGCTGCGCCATGTATCGTCGTCTACATCCCGCAGGTTCAGCTCGTCTCCAACGCTCGCCGCCGTAAACACTGCCTTTGGTTCCTGCGGCAGCAGAGCTACGCGCCTGCCTTTTTCTATCCGTAGTCTTCCCCTCCAAGCCGCCGCACGCCCGGATAACAACCGCATCAGCGTGCTCTTTCCGCTTCCGTTGCCGCCCAGCACAGCCATCCATTGCCCGGGATAAAGCTTCAGCGTCGCGCCGCGCAATATGTTCCGTTCCTCCTCTGGATAGCGAAACCACAGCTCCTTTGCCTCCATGCAGGGTCTGTATCCATGCTCCGGCAGCTGTGCATCGGGCAGCTTCAGAAGCTCATGCTTCTCTGTAAAGCCATCGATCCAGTCCCGACCCTCCCGCACGGATACCGGACAGGTCTGTTCGTCCGCGCAGGCGGCATACACCTGCATCGGCACAGGCATGGACAGCGCCATTGGATGCCTCTGCTCTGCCAAGAAGCATCCAGCCTCCCTCGGCGTGCCATCGAAGATGATCTTCCCTCCATCCAGCACCAGCAGTCGGTCGCACAACGGCAGAAGCTCGCCCAGGTTGTGCTCTGCAATCACCACAGTCAGCCCTGTTTCTCGGTTCAGCCTGCCCAGCGATTCCACAAATTCCCGCGCAGCAATGGGATCCAGCCTGCTCACCGGTTCGTCCAGCACCAGCAGCTCCGGTCGCATCACCATCGCCGCCGCCAGATTCAGCATCTGCTTCTGACCGCCCGAAAGCACGTCCGTTTCCCTGTCAAACCACGTTTGCATACCAAAGTACGCAGCCGTTTCACTCACGCGCCGCCGTATGCTCTCCCTGTCCATGCCGAGGCTCTCAAGTCCGAAGGCAAGCTCGTGCCATACCTTGTCCGTGGCGATCTGGCTGTCAGGCTGCTGCGCCACAAAGCTGATCCTCGCCGCCTGCTCCCGCGCAGAAAGAGAGCCGATCGGCTCCCCGTAGAATCGTATTTCGCCCTCTGTCATACCCTTGGGTGCAACCTCTGGCTTCAGATGCCGCAGCAGCGTACTCTTTCCGCTGCCGGATACGCCGCACAGCGCCACGAACTCACCCGCCCGCAGCTTGATCGAAATGCCCTTCAGCGTCGGCTGCACCGCGTCTGGATAGCGAAAGCGCAGGTCACTAATTTCCAGCAGATTCATTTTGAACCGTCCTCCTCAGGCGGGATATGTAGCGCAGCTCCGTTGCTGCACCCACAATGGCGGGGAGCGCCGATAGCATCGCCATGCAAACCACGCCGAGCTCCGCCTGCTCCGCTTGATAAACAGGAAAATACAGGCATGCGGGTGCAAAGCCAAACACACCAATGCTCAGCAGCACAGTCGCAGCCAGCAGCGCTCCATCCCGCAGGTCAAAGCCATAGCGCGCATAGGCCGTTCGTCCCGACAAGCCATAGCCCCGACAGCGCATACTGTCCGCCGTTTCCGCAGCATCCTCCAGCGCCCATGTGATCACAGCAGAAAAGCAGCGGAAGGCGCGCCTCAATCGGCTCTGGTTCCGCTCGGACAGAGCCAAGGCGTCGTTGATCTGCTTCGTCTGGCGAACCAAACGCGGCACAAAGCGAAAGACCATCGATAGAACCAGCGACAGCGCCGGAGCCACCCTGCCCATCAGGTACATCCATTTCTCCCCCGTCAGGCTTGCCGAAATGCTCATGAACCAATTCAGCGAGGCAAGCAGCATCGTCCCCGCCGCCGCTCCATAGCAAATGGATTCCAGCGTCAGCGGATTCCCGCCCGGTAGGTAGCGCAGTATCGTGGCTCCCTCATGGTTGAACAGCGGATTGACCAGCGCCGTCAGCAGCGCCAGCGGCATCAGCTTCGCCATGCGTTTCAGCGCAGCAACCAGCCCCACGCGGCAAGCTGCCGTCAGCATACTGCCAAGCAGCGAGCATAGCAGCATCGCCGGATGCATCAACGTTGCCGAGGCAAGCATCATCGCGCCATAGTAAGCCAGCAGCACAAAGGGATTCAGGCTCTCGAAGGCATTCAGAAGCAACCTGTCGCACCTCATCCCATTACTTGGCTGCCCACATCCAGTCCCAAATCGCAGGTGTACACCCATTCCACTCTATCTCCATCCTCTAAAACCACTTTTGAGCAGCCATAATTTGGAAACTCGCCGTTCACTGAAAACATCCAGCCAGACTGCGGACCGCCGTCAAATTCATACAGGTTGCCTATGCCCTCTATGTAAGTGCTGCCATAGGCCGGCGTCTGTACATATTCCATATGGATCCTCCGCGCTCGGGTTTCCCGATAGAGCAGCTCGAATACGCTCTCTCCCGTCGAAAAGCTGCACTCGACCGGTGCAAGCAGCCAGCCATCCTCCGGAACCAGCGCACGCTTTTCCTCCGCCAGCGCCGTGCTTCCCACGAGGTTTGCACAGGATATGGAAAGCACGCAGCTGAGCTTTTCGCCTGCATCGCCGCCTGTCTGCTCCGAAATAGCAGCCTGTGCAGGCTGCTTTGGCTGGTTACAGCCCGTCAGCACAAGCACAAGCGTCAGCAGAAGAAGCAAAAACCTTCGCATCACTTCACATCCCTCATGTCAAACAGCTTATTTCTTCCATCCAGCATGCGCTCATAGGCGACGATGGCGTAGGCTGCCTGCTCGCTTGCCATGGCATCGGCGCTCTGCTGATCAAAATCATGGCGATAACCGCCGTCTATGGCGTAGGCAGCCATGCTTTCCAGCGCCTGTGCAGCCTCCGCCTGCATTTCAAGCGACGAATAGGCAAGCAGGAGCTGCGCCCAGCTTTCGCAGCTGGTGATTTCCGCGCTGGAAAGGTATTCAAGCGCCCGAGCCACGCTGGTTTTGGCTGCTGCATCGGAGAGATGGCTGGATAGCGCGGTCAGCGCCATTGCCGTCATATCCACGTTGGAAGCACCGCCCGGGGCGATTGGATAGCCGCCGTCGCTGGTCTGCGCAGCCAAAACCTCTGCCAGAAGTGCCTTGCGAGCCTCATCCACGCCGGAATAATCCCCGCTATCCAGTGCGATAAGCGCCCAGATGGGGCCATTATTGCCTTGCAGCCTCACTGCCTGCGCATCCAGCAGCGGGGAAAGCAGGTCAAAGCCTCGGAAGGAGGCTGGATCCTCGCCCAAGGCAGCCAAGGCAAGCGCCGTGCGCGCATATTCCGTGCGCTTGACCGGGTGCAGCACGCCATTGCAGGCTTTCAGGCTTTCCTCCAGCCGATCCAGATAGCCTTCGAAGCAGCCAGATGGAACCTCAGCCTCGCCACGGGCTAGGGCAAGCACCGCCCACTCTCCGCCGATGCTGCCCGGCTGGGGCGATGGAACCATTTTGAGCAGATATTCCTCCGCGCAGACGCCAAAAACCAGCGCAGACACAAAAGCCAATACCACTAGGTTTTGGGCGAGGTTTCGTATCCTTTTCTTCATTATGTTCTCCATATGTTTTAGTTTATTTTAGGTTAGCTTGCTTGGTTTCCGAGGGAGTTAGCCTGCCTTTCGGCGCGAAACCGCCTGCAAGCGGGGCGAGGGCAGCCATTTTCCGGTTTTTCCATTGGTTTGGGATTGGTTTTTGCTAGGTCAGAGATTGGTCTAAAATAGGCATGAGGTTGGTCTGAGATTGACCAAAGCTTGGTCTGTCATTGGTCTAGCAAGCATAAAATTCCACCCAAGCCCCCTCGCTTGGCTTGGTTAAGGAGGCAAACCAGCGCAGGGATGCACGGCTCTGATTCCAGCCAAAATCAACACAGCCCAGTTCACATCCAGCAGCCGCACGGCGCAAATTCCACCCAACCTCCTCGGCTGGCTTGGTTAAGGAGATAGCCAGCCAGCAGAGCAGATGGAGCAAGCGGAGGTCAAGCCACGGACTTGAGCCACGGGCTAGAGCCACTTGGCATAGAGGCGGGTTTTGCGCTTGGTTGCCTTATCCACGCCGGCATACCAAGGATCGGTGAGGGCTTCATTTTTGAACCAGCCGCAGAAGACGCTGTAGCCGCGCACGGGGATGGGCAGGTTTTTGGGGCTATCGCCGCGCTTTACCCTGATTGCTTCGATGGGAGCGCCGCCATTGACCATGAAGATCAGCTTCCGCTTGCGCCTGCGCAGCAGGAGGATAAGCAGCAGGAGCAAGCCGAGCAGGAGGAGCAGCAGTATGCCCGCGCCATTTTTGGCTAGCCAAGCGCCGACGCCGGAGAGATCGAGCTTGCTGAGGTCGAGCCAGCTAAGATCGACGCCAGCCAGCAGTACGCCGAGCCAATTGGTGAAGCGCTGCCACCAGCCGAGGGAACTGCCCTCCTGCCACTTGGCATAGAGGGTGAGGTTCTGCTGGACGGGCATGGTTTCAAAATCCCAAGGCTGGGTAAGCTCAGGATCGGCATACCAGCCATCGAGGGTAAAGCCGGAGCGGGAGGGGGCGTCGGGGCAGGCGAGCAGGCTGCCATAGGGAACGATGATATCATCAAGAGTGGTTCCGCCGTTGGGTTCAAAATGGACGGTGCAATCGGAGGACACAATGATGCTGAGATCATTTGCCGAAGCGAGATAGGAATCGCTGCCATCGCGGAGGGAGACGAGGTAATTTTCATTTTTAAGGGTAGTGACGCCGCCGGTGGCAAGCACCTCCAATTGGAAGGTACCGACGATCTGGCTGGCGCTCCACTGCTCGCCATCTGCGAAGGAGACATAATTCATATAGAAGGCACGGTCGCCATCGCGCAGGGCGATATCCTGATGCTGCACGCCGGAGGTGACCACGGAGCCATTTTCCACCGGACGGACAAATTCATCATCATAGCGAATTTCATCCTGCACGGCATACATGGTATAGGGGTCGGCGCTATCGATGCGCTTGAGCGTGAAGACCACAGTGAGGATATCACCCGTCGCTGCATGAACCTCGTTGGTTCCATTGACGCTGAGATCAAAGCTGTAGCTGCGGGAGCGATCCACGGCATGGGCAGCCGGACAGAGCAACGCCAGAAGCAGCGTGCAGGCGAAAAACCAACGGACAAAACGTTTCATAGCATTCCTCTTCAGTGGGGTATTTTTTTGGAGAAGATACGGGGGGATTCCGATGCAAGCCGAGCCGGAAATGATTGCGCTAGCAAGCCCTATCCGGCTATGGGAGGGATGCTCCAGACCCCGAGAAACGGGGGCCTGGAGCGGAAAAAGGTCGGTCGCTAATGCTTAGTGGTATATTGGTATATTGGTTAATTGCTTGTTGGTTCAGCTACGAACCTTGGCGACAACGGCGGTGACATCGGCGACATCGATATCATGGCTGCCGTTTACATCTGCACGGAGCATTTTATCGATGGAAACGGAGGTGAAATTGCTATAATTTGCCTTATAGATATCATAGACGAGCTGCGCATCATTGATATCGAGCTTACCGGTCATATTAACATCGCCGCTATAATCGACATTGGTGACGCTTGCCTCCGCCTTGCCGATCTGGGCAGCGGCGGTTTCATTGGTGAGGAGGGAGGCAGAGGACTCCACGGCGACGAGATAGGCATAGCCATTATACTTAGAGGAATAGCGCATATTCTGACCGCCGAACTGGAGCAGCTCGCCCGTTGCCAGACCGGAGGGCTGGGCCACGACCAGCTGGATGAGGGTTGCATCACTGGACTTTACATAATCATAGACCATGACGGAGGAGGCATAGCTGAGCCGCTGGGCAGTGATTACGATAGCGCCGGTGATCTGGCTGCCGGAGATAATAAAGCCATTCTGGGACGGGCTAGGGTTGACGATGGAGCCGCCGACGGTGACGATGGCAGTATAGCCATCCTCCACGGTGAAGGAATAATTGCTGCCATAATTTGCGGAGGAATTGCCGACGACGGTATTATCATCGGGCAGGGTGACGGTATAGGTCTGACCCATATAGATGGCGATATCGCCGGTGACGGAGGAAATGCTGACGGCGGAGGCATTGAACTCGCTATTGGCGGCACCATTCATATCGACCTTATAGATCACATAGCCGACATCGGCGGTGAAGCTATAGGGCTGGCCGGCAGTTGCCTCGGCGGTATTGGAGGAAGCGGTGCCATTTTTATAGAAGGTAACGCTATGCCGCTGGGCGACCGGCTGCTTTGCCTCCTTGGTTGCGGTGATGGCGATATCGCCGGTGACGCTGCCCGCAACGATGGTATAGCTACCGTTGGATTCCACGGTGGAGACGGTATTGCCGCCAACCTTGACGGAAACGGAATAATTGAAGCCATCCTGCTTATTCAGGCTGAAGCTGAATGCCGTGCCATGGGTGGCGGTGGTGGCGGCGGTGACATCGCTCGCGCCGGAGCCAGTGACGGTAACGGTATAGCGATTTGCCGTGTAGCCAATGGAAACGGAGGTATCCTTGGTGATGTTGGCGATGGTATAGCTACCGTCGGCATTGGCGGTGAGCGGCGCGCCATCCACGGTGACGCTGGCTGTGTGGCCGGTCATTTCGATCACATTGAAGCTGAGGGAATCGCCGGAAACGACGGTGCAGCTGGTTTTGGTTTCGTTATTGATCTTGACATCCTTATCGAAGCTGACGGTGTATTCGGGCGTTTGTTCCTCTATGGTGGCGGTTGCCGTGGCGACGCCGATGGCTATCTCATCGATATCATGGCTTACCGCGTGGGCGGAGGTGCTACGATATGCCTCGGTGAGGGTGACGCTGGCTGCGCCGACGGGAGCATCATCCTTTATTTCAAATGCCAAGGATACCACGGGGATAGTTCCAGAGGCGGACTTGGTATCGCCATAGCCATTTACGGTGATGCTATTGCCGGAAACCATGGCGGCGCGCTTTTCATTGCTGATGGTGTTGGCAATGGAGGAATAGCTGAGCCGCGCGGCGTCATAGCTGAGGTTAAACTCAAAGGAGTTATAGCTGGAAGCCTCATCATGGTTATCCACGAAGATATCGAATATGGCTACGCCGCCCGCCTCCACGAGGGAAGCAGAATTGAGGGCGATATCGGCGTGGTCGCCTTCGACGGGTGCGGCAGGCTGGGAAACCGTTACCCTAGCGCTGGCGGAATAGGAGCCAGCGGTGGCGGTGATGGTTGCCTCGCCGGCTGCCTTGCCCGTAACCAAGCCATTCTCCACGCTTGCAATGCTCGAATTGCTGGAGCTCCAGATAACACTCTTATCGCTGGCATCTTCGGGAGACACGGTGGCGGTGAGGGTAGCCGTGCCATTTACCTCAAGGCTGAGGCTCTGCTTATTCAGCGCAATGCCGCTTACCGGCACGATGGTCGGCTCGGCGGGCTGGCTTGCCGCCACGGTGACGCTGGTGGAAACGAAACTGGCATTGAGGGGGCTGACGCTCTGATCGGTATTGACCTTGGCAAATACATGTTCCCCATTGGTGGGATCGATCTTGATGGTATAGGAGCCTGCCTGTGCGCCGGTCTTTACCTTAAAGTTCATCAGGAACATATCATCATCGCTGGTTTCCGGGTTTGCAGCCGCGCCGGTGATGAAGCCAAAGGGGGTTGGATGCGCCGTGGTGGTCTTTGCCGTGTTGGTTACGGCAGAAAGCACGGACATGGCATATTTTCTGTCGGTATCAAAGCTGACGAGCTCGAGGGCGTTGCGATCAAAATCGATGCAGAAGCCCACGGCGTTATAGCCGGTATTGCCGGAGATCTGCGCGGTAACGGTGAAGCTATCGCCGGGGTTTAGCGGCTGCGTGGCGCTGGGAACGAGCGTGACGGTAGTTCCAGCTGCGAAGGCAACGCCCTGCGCCATGCCGAGCAGCAGCATAAGAGCAAGAAGCAGACTGAGTAGCTTCCTTCCGTAGTTCATCATAAATCTTTTCTTCCTTTCTAAATACAGCTTCTTTAATTATTGGTTCTATTGGCTGGCTTGGCTATGCCGCCTTAGCCGGCGATGCTTTGCAGCAGGAGGGCTGCATCGATGGAATTGACGCTGCCATCATCATTCATATCCGCCGCTTCGAGCTGCGCGCTGGTGAGCGAGGTAAGGCTGGCGCTATACATGAGGATGGTGGCTGCATCGCTGGCATTGATCGAGCCATCATTATTGACGTCGCCGAGGGTGACGGCGGGCTTTTCATTCACGCGGATATAGAGCTTGAGAGTGAGGGCATCCTGCCTGTTCATGCCGAGGGGTTCGATATTATAATCCTGCTCATACATCGGCGTGCGGCCGCACAGCTCATATAGACCGGGCTTGAGGGTGGAGAGATCATAGGTCGCGCCATTTACGCCCAGATTCTGCGATTGCGTATTGCGGTTATACCAGCTCCAGCCATCATAGCTATGGGTGATATCGTTATCCGGCGTATCAATGCGGACGGATATAGCTTCGCCCTGAACCATATTGAATACATTATGGGTCTTTTCGCCGATGGTGATGGTTTCGGAGTAGATCCAAGGCTTGCCATCCGTACGGACGATGGAGGCGTTGGTGACGAAGCCATCGGAGAAATAGATGTTCAGCCGCATATTATATTCGCCATCGAGCAGCACGGGCATGAAGGTAACGACGCCGGCATTGCCGGTGGCCGTGACGGCGAGGGTACCATTGCCATCATCGGTATAGCTAACGCAGTTATTCTCATCGGTGACTATCCACGTCATTGCCTGAATGGAGGAGAGGGTCTTGACCTTATCCGCGCCCACATTCTTATATACGGAGCCGACCACAGAGAAGGTACGGGGCTGGGCATCGGAGGAGAGATCGAGCACCTTCGGCGAATTTTTAAGACCGGAGGGCAGGCTAGGATCGACCCAATCGGAGCCGACGGACACATTGACATAGCCGGGGGCAACGAAGGCATTTACGGTAACGGTGCAGGAAGCCGTGATATCGCCGCAGGCGGCGGTAATGGCGGCTTCACCGGCGCTGAGGGGAGTGACGACGCCATTTTCCACGGTGGCAACAGCCTCATTGGAGGACGACCAAGCGATGACAGCATCCTCCACGATATCCTCGCCCGCCATTGCGGCGGCAGTGAGGCTGAGGCTGGCGGGGAACTGACTGCGATAAGCATCATAGCCGGTGGAGGGAAATTCCTGACCGGAGGCAAAATGCCAGATGGTGGCGGCGGACTTATCCAGCGCGACCGCATCGACCACGGGAGCGGGATCGGGGCAATTGCGAACCTCCACGGAGAAATCATATGATACGGATCCGCAGGTGGCGGTGATGGTTGCCCTGCCATTTTTATGGGCGGCGAGGGTGGCGGAGCTTGCCAGCGCATAATCGCCATCCAAGGATTCATCGCCTGCGGCGGTGGAACCGATGGAGAGGATGCTCTCATCGGAGGAGGACCAAGTGATCTGGCTGAGGTTGGTTGCCCCTACAGGATGAACATAGGCATTGAAGCTGAGGCTGGACTGGCGATTGAGATCCCAGACGGAGGAGCCGGAGATTTTGACATCCTCAGCAGGAACGACGGAGGTATTCACGCTATCCTCCACAAACATCAGTGCGAAGGGATAGGCGGAAATACCATCCTGAAGGTGCTGGAAGATGAGCATGCGATCGCCGCCATTATCGCCGGTACCGGTGACGACGGGCAGCTTGACCTTGGCAAGCGTCTGCTCATAGGGATCGCCGCCTGCGATATCCGGCGCGACGATATTTGGATCCTCCATCTCAAGCGAGTCAAAGCTATAGGACGGCAGCATGCAGATAGCGCTGCCCTCGGAAGCCTCGATCCCGGAGGCATAATAATAGCCATTGATGCTATAGGCATAGTTGCCATTATTATCATCATCCTGATAGGCATACATATAGACATATTGGGTGCCTGTCGGGATATGGACGCTATAGACGGGTATGCTGCCCTCCGACCAAGTATCGCCATTGCTGAAGGAAAGAGCGGTGATCTCGGGATAGGCATATTCATATTCATTTACATCCAGGCGGAGTCCGCTCTCCAGCGTGAGCTTGAGTACCTTCGTCTCCCAAGCTTCCGGCTTGTTCTCTGCCAGTGCGGCTGCAAAAAGGCTGAGGATAAAGATCAGCAGCAGCAGCGACAGGCGTTTTATGCTTTTCATTATGTTATACTTCCTCTCGTGAGTTGCTTGGTTAGTTTGCTGCAATTCTTTGCAGCAGCAGGGCTGCGTCGATGGAATTGACGCTGCCATCGCCGTTCAGGTCTGCCGCAGCAGCCTGCGCGGCGGCGAGGGTGGTCAAACCGGCGCTGTGCATGAGGATCAGCGCTGCATCCGAGGCATTGATCGTGCCATCATTATTCACATCGCCGGCAGTGCTTCCAGAGGAACCATCGCTTACGGTGATGGTGCAGCGATCGGTGAAGCGACCGTCATTGGTTCGCACAATGATCGTGACCTCGCCAGCCTTCTTGGCTGTCACATTGCCCAGATGATCCACCTTGGCGGTGGTATGATCCGCATCGGTATAGATAGCATCAAAATCAGGACATTCGCTGGTGCGCCAGAGCAGCGATTTATCCGTGGCATTTTCCGGCCGGATGGCATAGCCAAGGGCAACCGTATCGCCAACCTTGAGGCTAAGGCTGTGGTCGTTCAGGCTGATGCCCTCCACGGCATAGGTCGCGCCCACGCGCACGGTGCAGCTGGCGGTGAAGCTGTTTGCGCCGTCGGTGGCGGTGCAGCTGATAACTGCCTCGCCGGATTCCTTGGCGTTGAGCACGCCGATATCCGTAACGCCAACGATGTTGGGTGCGCTGCTGGTCCATGTGCAGGTCACGTTGGTTGCGTTGGCTGGCTGGATCACGGGGTTCAGCTGCTTGGTATTGCCAAATTCCAGATCGAATACCTGCTGGCTGAAGGACACGCCCGTGAGCGGCACATTATCGCCGGTGATAACCACGGTTGCATAGGCGGGGGCATGGGCGGCCTCATCGGTTGCCTTATTGGGATCCTCCGCGCTAAGCAGATAGGTTCCTGGGGTATTCCATGAGAAGCTCACCTGACCATTTTCATCGGTGGTGCCGATCTCGGCAATGCATTCATCGCCTGCTTCATCCCAGAGGGACACGGGGATGCCCTCGGCGGCAAGACCCTTTTCATATTCGCCATTGACGGAGCCGCCGGTATTGCTCTTGAGCACGGTGATGGTCTGCCGCGCATCTGCGGCAATGCAATAATCATCCTTATCGAAATACATGAAGCTGCCGTGATGATAGAAATCCCAGTTGGAAAACATGGCGACGTCGATTTCCATGCCATCCTCCAGCAGGATATAATCTGCGGTGGAGCCCCAGCCGGCGCTCATCAGCGGATACTGATGATTGACGAAATACATGAGGTTTTCATCATGACCCCAGAAATTGGTCATATACATGCTGGTGGATGAGCCGCTGATTTGAAGCGCGCTCGCGGGCGGCGAGAACACGATGTTTCCCTCGCGGTCTGTGCATTCCTGCTGAAGACCCATATCCAGATTGCCCTTGCAGCACTGGTTTTCCGGCAGACCCTCATAATACTTCTCCAGCATGTAGAGGTAGAGGTGAAGCACGGTGGGCTGCTCGACCACATCATTATCGGTATATTCGCCCCAGCCGTCATTTCCATAGCGATAGAAATCCTCTAGGCCATAGAGAACGAGATCGAAATAAGGCACTGTGACCTTCACGCGGTTGAGCACCGTGCCATCTACGCCGAGCACAGGCACGCCATTGCTGGACAGGGTGAAATACACGGTGGCGGAATTTGTTCCGCTCGCAGCAAGGGCGGGCAGGGAGCCCAGCAGCAGAGCCAGCGCCATCAGCAGCGCAAGGCTGCGGCGCAGGCCTGCCTTGGTAAGTCGCTTAGAATACATGGGTGGTTTAATCTCCTCCTCTCTCTCCAAGGTGTTTAAGAGAAACCGAACGTGCTGCATGACAAACATTTCTCATGCCTCCTTTCACATCCAGATGATTTGCTTTCGGATAAACGCTCCCCTGCCCGGAGATGCGCTCCCAACGTCATAGGTCTTCTGGCTCTGTGCATTTAGGGGATGGCTCCCTGCGTATATCGCTCCGCCTTCTCAGGTTGCCCCAATGACCGGCTTTCGCCACGAGCGATATCCTCATGCACTTACAGCACCGGGCGATGCCCCGGAATTGCACCGGATTCCCTCATTCCTGCGCCTTGCCCGAAGGGATTTGCAGCGCAGGAGCATAACGCAGCACATTCATATGCAACGGAGCGGCTGAAGGGCAGCCGGCTCCGGCTACATCCATTGAGGTTTGGGTTTGCTTGGGTTATTTGGTTTGCTTTGCTCAGTAGCCTTCCCCGCCGCGCACGCAATTTGCCAGCAGCAGTATATCCTGCACATTCACCACGCCATCGCCATTGAGATCGCAGGCGGCGATCAGCTCGGGGCGATCCGCCCACATGCCGTTGCACACGTCGTAGACCAGCTGCACATCGTTGATATCAAGCTTGCCGGAGCCGTTGACGTCGCCCCAGAGCGGGCTGCTGAGCGCCGCTCCAAGCAGAGGTTCGGGAGTCGGCTCGGGAGTCGGTTCGGGAGTCGGTTCGGGAGTCGGCTCGGGAGTCGGTTCGGGGGTCGGCTCGGGAGTCGGTTCGGGAGTGGGTTCGGGAGTCGGTTCGGGAGTCGGTTCGGGAG
>CAYWLE010000021.1:0-16222 GCA_964458825.1 uncultured Oscillospiraceae bacterium
TTATTATACTGCTTATGGAGCGGATGAATAATGCCTACAGGGCAGAAGCGCGCTGCTTATGGAGCAGAAGAGCAATGCCAATGGTGCAGACGAATAATGCTTTTGATACAGATAGATAATGCTTATAATGCAGGTCAATGATGCTTATGATGCAGAAGAAGGGGCTGCGCATCGAGCAGCCAAGGAAGGTTAAGCCATGGGCGGCGGCATTCTGGCTGCTGCTGTGGCAGGCTGCGGCGATGCTGGCTGGGCAGGATTTTCTGCTTGCCTCGCCGCTGCAAACCCTGCGGCGCTTTTTTGAGCTTGCCATGACGGCGGACTTTTACCTTGCGGCGCTGCTGTCGCTATCGCGCATTATGGCTGGCTTCCTGCTTGGGCTGGCGCTGGGAGGGCTGCTGGCCTGGCTGTCCGCCCGCTTTGGCTGGCTGGGTCAGCTCCTTGCGCCGCTATGTGCGGTGCTGCGCGCCATACCGGTGGCGTCCTTTGTGGTTGCCGCGCTGATCTGGCTGCCCTCGCGCAGGCTGGCTTCGCTGGTGAGCCTTCTGGTGAGCTTTCCGCTGATCTACACAGCCGCGCTGGAGGAGATTCGCCGCGCCGATCCCAAGCTGATCGAGATGGCGCGTCTGCTGCGCATGCCTCCCGCACGCCAGCTTGCCTATATCTATCTGCTGCCCGGTCTGCGGGGCTTTAAGGCGAGCTGCGCGACAGCCATCGGCTTTGCATGGAAATCCGGCGTGGCTGCCGAGCTGATCTCCATACCTGCGGGAACCATCGGTGAGCGGCTCTACGAGGCGAAGATATACCTGATGAGCGGCGATCTATTTGCTTGGACGATACTCATCGTGCTGCTGAGCGCCCTATGTGCGCGTCTGCTTGGCTGGCTTATGCAGCTGGCGGCAGGCTTGCTGGAGCGGGGCTGAGGCAGAAAACCAAGGGAGGAAGCTTTATGAAGATCGTGCTGGACGGCGTATGCAAGGATTATGGCGGCAGGCGGGTGCTGGAAAACCTCTGCTTTGTCTTTCCAGACAGCCAAACCACCTGCCTGCTCGGGCCGTCCGGGAGCGGAAAAACCACGCTGCTGAACCTGCTGTCTGGGCTGGCGGAGCTGGATTCCGGCGCGATACGCGGGCTTGAGGGGCTGCGGGTGAGCCGCGTATTTCAGGAAGATCGGCTATTGGAGAACCTGAGCGCGGTGAAAAACGTGATGCTCACGGCGCGCCCGGACTTTCGCCGCGAGGACGCCTGCGAACTGCTGCTCAGCCTTGGCTTGACGGAGCAGAGGCAGCCGGTTTGCTGCTTCAGCGGCGGCATGAAGCGCCGCACAGCCATTGCCCGCGCCCTCGCCGCGGAATATGATCTACTGCTGCTGGACGAGCCGCTCACCGGGCTGGACAACGAGGCAAGCAGCCAAGCCAGCCGGTGCATACTGCGCCATGCGGCAGGCAAGACCTGCATATGGGCGACCCACCGCCCGCAGGAGATACCCGCCTGCAATTCCATCCTGCAACTGGAATGAGGCTGGTTATTTAGCAAAAAAGGTGCGCAACCAAGGCTTTTTTGCCCTGGATGCGCGCCTTTTATATTATTTGATCCTATGATTATTTGAGCTTCAGGCTGATCTCGCCGGAATGGAGCAGGCGCCGCCCGCCCTGCCGATCCTCTACGATCAGGCTGCCCTCATCGCTGATGGCGACGGCTGTGGCTGGATAGCGCTGGCTGCCGCAGAGCACCTCCACATCCCGCCCAAGCACATTGGAGCGGGAGCGGTATTCCTGCATGAAGCCAAGGTCGCCATCCTCCAGCGCGGCATAGAGCCGGTCAAGCTGCCCGAGCAGGGCGGCAACAAAGGCATTGCGGCTGACTGCTCTGCCGCACGCATTGGAGATGGATGTGGCGATATCCTTCAGTTCGTCGGGAAACTCCATCTGCCCCACATTCACGCCGATGCCTGCCACGGCATAGCGCAGGCAAGCATTTTCGAAATCCATACCAGCCTCGCAGAGTATGCCGCAGACCTTTTTGCCGGAGATATAGACATCATTGACCCACTTGATCTGCGCCTGAACCTCCGCCGCCTCCTCTATGGCGCGGGCAACAGCCACGGCGGCCATACAGGTGAGCAGCACGGCGCGGTCGGCAGGCAATTTGGGTCTGAGCACGCAGCTCAGGTAAACGCCGCTGCCCGCCGGAGAATGAAACGCCCTGCCGAAGCGACCGCGACCGCCGCTCTGCTGCTCCGCCAGAACCACCGTGCCATGCACGCAGCCCTGCAAGGCAAGCTCCTTGGCGCGATCATTGGTGGAGCCGATCTGGCTATGCAGCTCGATCCGGCTGCCGATCCCGCCGGAGAGCGGCTCTCGGCACAGCCTCTGATGCATTTCCTTTTGGATCTCCGCCACGCTGAGCGGCTCCGAGATATGATTCTCTATTTGATGCATTGCAAACCCGATCCTGTTATGCTTTATTCCCTTGGCTGGGCAGCCTGCGCGCGCCTATCCCGCTCCATTTTGGAATAGACGCAGCCGCAGAAGTCCTGCCGATAGAGCCCATGCTCCTCTGAGAGGACGCAGGAGCGCCTGTAGCCATCCTTCTTCTTGAAGTCCGAGGAAAGATACCTCAGCCCATACTCCGCCGCCAGAGCCTCTCCTATGGCGTTTAGGCGCTGGGCGTCCTTGAGGGGGCTGATGGAGAGGGTGGTTGTGAAGTAGGCTGCTCCGATGTGCTTGGCAAATTCCGCCGTGCGCCGCAGCCGCATTTCGAAGCATATGCCGCAGCGCTCGCCGCCCTCGGGATCCGCCTCATGACCCCGGGTAAGCTGGTAGAAGCGCTGGGCATCGTACTCGCCAACCTCCACGCTGGCATTGAGCTGCATCTCCCGAACCAGCCGCTGCTGCTCCGCCGCCCGATGCAGGAACTCCTCCTCGGGATAGATATTGGGGTTATAATAGAATATGGCGAGCTTGAAGGCGTCCCTCAGCCGCTCCAGCACGGCGCTGGAGCAGGGTGCGCAGCAGGAATGCAGCGCCAGCAGGGGCTTCTCCCCCGCCCTGCCGAGGCGATCCAGCTCCCGCTCCATTTCGATCTGGAGGTTGCGCTTCGGGGGCTTAGGCTTGGTCTGCGTCATAGCCTGCCTCCCCTTCCTCCGGCTCGGCTGGTTCCACTGGCACGGTTCTCTGTGCACGCTCCGGCAGAACCAGATGCATGCGGCGGTGGAGGTTGAGTATCTCAAAGCACCTGCCCGATGCGCCGCGCTCGCCATCCAGCGTCCACTCCACATCCTCCTGACACTGCGCCAGCAGGCGGTCGGTGGTGAAGAACTCGATCATTTCGTTGGGCAGCTCCTGCGTGTGCAGACCGGATAGGATCTTGGTGAGCTGGCTCGCCACGGTTGGCATGCGGATAAGCATGACCTCGAAGAGCCCGTCGTTGAGGCGCACCTTCTCCCGATCCAGCTTGAGTATGCCGCCGACGGAGATGCTGTTTGTAATGGCACAGAAGAGGAAATCACCCTCTATGATGCGCTCGTCGCACTCGATGTACATGTGGACGGGCTTGATGGCGGGAATATCCCGTATGCCCTCCAGAATATAGGCGACGTGACCCAGCAGGTTCTTCGCCGTCTGGGAGGTGGAATAGGACGCCTTGGTGAATGCGCCGCAGGAGGCTGTATAGTTGAAATAGCGCCCGTCGAAGCTGCCGAGGTCGAACCAGCAGCCATTGCCATCCACGGCGTCCCGAGCCGCCTGAAGGATATCGGTGGATAGGCCGAGGCTGCGGGCATAGTCGTTGGTGGTTCCGGCGGGCACATAGCCCACCGGGCAGCTGGCTCCAGCCTCGATCACGCCGGCGATGGTTTCGTTGAGCGTGCCATCGCCGCCGATGCACACGATCCTATCAAAATCGCAGGCATGGCTGCGCAGGTAGCGGGTGGCGTCGCCGCTGGCGGCTGTGACATAGCTTACGCATTCATATTCCCGGTCATTGCAGAGCCGGATGATCTCCGGCAAAAAGCGGTTTGCCTTCCGCTGACCCGCGCAGGGGTTGAGCAGCAGCAAGAGCCTCTTTGCCATAGGTAATCGCTCCCTTCGGATATCGCCCGATTTGATGCTTATTATATGCTTATTTGCTTGCATGGCTATTATGCAGGATCATTATAAACTGAATATAGATCCAAACGCAGGTTCCAAAAAAACCCGTCGGACAACCATCCGGCGGTTTTTGGTTTGCAGCCTCGGCAGGGCGGCGGTCAGCGCCTGCACGAAGCGGATATGCACTTATTCGAATATCTGCTTGAGCCTGAAGCCCAAGCCATCGCAGGACACCTGATGATAGATCAGCCCGTCCAGCTCGCCGTCAATGGCGCCTGCCAGCCCCGCGCCGTGGAGATGACCATAGACAACATGCTTGGCTCCATAAGCCCGCAGAAGGTCGGCAAAGCCCTCCTGCGACTCGCTGCGCGGAGGATAATGCATCATGACGATGAGCGGGGCTTCCGCGCTCCTTTCACGGGCGCTCCTGAGCGACATTTCCAGCCGCTGCCGCTCTCGGCGGTAGATGCGTGCATCATCGCTATCGCCCTCCGGCTCGGCGGGTATCTGCCAGCCGCGGGAGCCTGCATAGAGCCTGCCATCCAGCAGCAGGCTATCGTTTTGCAGGGCATAGCTACCCTCGGGCAGCAGCCTGCGCACGCGACCGATGGAGCTCCACCAATAATCGTGATTGCCGCGCAGAAGAAGCTTTTTGCCCGGCAGAGCGCCGATCTGCTCCAGATCCTCCTGTGCCTCCTCCAGATGCATCGCCCAAGAGAGGTCGCCCGGCAGCAGCACCACATCCTCTGCGCCGACGCGGGCAAGCCAATCCTCGCGGATGCGCTCAAAGTGGTTTGCCCAATGGGGACCGAAGACATCCATAGGCTTCTCCCGTGCGGGCAGGTGCAAATCTGAGATTGCCCAAACCGCCACGATCAGTTGTCCTCGTCGTCCAGATCGTCTTCCTCGTCGTCGCTGAAGAAAGGATCGTCCTTGTCAAATTCCTCGCCATCGAGGTCATCGTCGATATCGATCTCGATCTCATCCATGGTGCTGACGGAATCGATGCCGATGCTGGCGGTGTCGTTCACCACGGCTTCCTCGCCCTGGCTATCGTCGCTGCGCTGCGCCATTTCCTTCAGGCAGTAGCTGCACAGCTCCTGACCCGGCACGGCGGGGTTTTCGCCGCACTCGGAGCAAAGCTCGATCATTTCAAACTGCTCGCTCTCGCCGCGTACCTCTCGCTGGCACACGGAGCACATCTTATCGGTATCGAGCATATAATTCAGCTCGCAGCGGGGACATTTGATCAGACCCATCAGTATCTTCCTCCCAGAATTGGCGATGACGCTTTTTTTCTTTCAACTTCTTCTTTCAATCCTCCCCAGCGGGAAGGCGCACGGAATAACTTTCCATTCCATGCTCACCATGTTATTATACACAATTGCGTCTAAAGCGCAAGTGGAAATTTGCACAAATCTGCTTTTTTCTAAATTTCTTTCGCACAGCTTGGGCATTCGAGGTGAAAAAACGTGGCAAAGCGCCTACCTTGGCTGGCTTGGCTCAGTTTTCCCGCAGCCAAGCAGCCAGAGCGGCGATATCCTCGGCATAGGTTTGCCGAAGGCTGGGGTTATAGATCAGCGAAGCCGGATGATACATGGGATAGAGCCTGCGACCCTCCGCCTCCTGCCACGCGCCATGGCACTGACCGATAGTAAGCCCGCTGCCCAGCAGCGCCTTGAGCGGCACATTGCCCAGCGTGACGATGACCTGCGGGGCAACCAGCTCGATCTCCCGCCTCAGCCACGGCAGAAAGAGCTTGATCTCCTCCCGGCTGGGCGGACGGTTCACCACGCGGCCTGCGGCGGAGAGCTTCGTCGGGCGCAGCTTCACGGCGTTGGACACATAGAGCTGGCTGCGGTCGATACCCGCCAGAGAGAGAAACTCATCCAAATTTTTGCCTGCCTTGCCCACGAAGGGACGGCGCTGGAGGGTTTCCTGCTCGCCCGGCGCCTCGCCAATGAGCATCACCCGGGCGCCTAGGCTGCCCTCGCCATGAACCAGCACCTTGCTCTCGTCCTCATAAAGCTCGCTGACCAGCCGCTCCAGCCCGCCGCGCAGCTTTTCCATTTCACGGATATTTTCATGCATATGATCGTGCATCAGCCTTGCTCCTTTGCTGCTTGGATCTCTGCTAGTTTGGCTCGGATCCTCTGAAAATCCTCCCACGCATCCCGCTTCTTGGCAGGATCTCTCAGCAGCGCGGAGGGATGGTAGGTGGGAATGAACCACGTGCCCTTTCTTTCGAACCACTGGCCATGATCGCGCATGACGGATATTTCCTGCTGAAGCACATAGCGGCACGCGATCCTGCCCAGCAGCACCACCACATCCGGCCGCACCAAAGCAAACTGTGCGCGCAGGTAAGCAAGGCAGGCTTCCGCCTCGTCCGGCTCGGGATTGCGGTTCTGCGGCGGACGGCACTTGACCACGTTGCAGATGTATACCTCCTCCCGCTGCATGCCAATGGCGGCGATCATGCGCGTGAGCAGCTTGCCGGAGCGACCAACGAAGGGTCTGCCCTGCATGTCCTCATCCCTGCCCGGCCCCTCGCCGATGAACATCAGCCTTGCATGTGGATCGCCCACGCCGGGAACCGTGTTTGTGCGCGTTTCACAGAGGCGACACTTGCGGCACTGCGCCACATCATCCAGCAACTGCGACCATGATACCCTCACGGCGTACACCTCATTCCTTTCGTATATGCCAAATCCGGCGGAGCGCGGCTCCACCGGATCGATTGCTTGGATTATTCAGGCACGACAACTGCCTGCATGAACATATCCCACAGGGACTTGAAGGTGACAGGTACATCGGCAAGCACCCACTTTATCAGCGAGGAAAGCAGAACGATGCAGGCGATGATGACAGCCACGCCCGCAACCACCGCAAGAAAATCAAACATACCTGCAAATATCTGGTACTTCATCCTGCGCCTGCGCGCTTCCTCGCGGGTATAGAGCTTTGCCATTGCCTTCACCTCTTTCTTGGGTCTGCATGCCTATTTTAATGATTATAGCACAAGTATAACACAGCGCAGCCCAAAATACAAACCTGTATTCTATCTAATATTCTGCCGCGCCTGCCTTACGGACCGCGCTCGATGATCTTCGGGGTGGCTCGGTAGCTGCTCTTGCACAGCAGCTCGCGCTTGAGCTCATTGCCGTTTGCATCCCACCATATCTTATAGGCGGAAGCCTTGCTGCCCTTCTTGCCCTTCTGGATCACCTTCTCCTGACCGGAGGCAAGCAGGAAATTTACCTGATACTGGGTCTCCGGCTCGACGGTGCCGGTCTTCTGACCCTCCACGGTGATATACACGCCGTTTTCCAGCAGCCTGCCATATACGGCAACATAGACCTGCTTATCCGAGGTAAGCTCGCCATAGATATATACAGTATCGCTGCTGTTGTTGGTAAAGCGCAGATCCTTATTTCCCCAGTCCACCGCCGCATCCTTGCCGGGATCCACATAGGACACCGTGAGGGAATGGGCATGGCGCTCGTTGATCTCAAGGTCTGCCTTCACTGCGGCGTTGAACAGCGTGGTGGATACCTGACAGATGCCGCCGCCCACCTCCTCGGTCACGGTGCCGCTGGAATAGGCGGGCGCTGTCTTGAAGCCGCGATCCTTGGTTCGCTTGCCAACCACCTCGTTGAAGGAGAGGGTTTCGCCGGGCTGAAGCGCCGTGCCATTGATAAACTGGAGCGCCAGAGCGATGTTATTCAGGCGATTCTTAGAGGAGGAGGAAGCGTCGGTCACTGCCGAGGTGATCTTGCCATAGCCAGTGGCGATGTCCTGCTGGGTGAGGCTCGGCTGGATGGCTGCCACCTCCAGCTGCACGCTGCCGCCGCCGGAGGAGAGCGCCGCCTCGATATCGCCTACTAGCTTCTGCTGGTTCAGGCTGCGACCCACCTGCTCGGCGGAATAGGAGAAGCTCAAGCTCGCCGTATCGAAGCCATTGAGCTTGGCGTCCTGCGGCTGGGCATCGATCTGTTCGGCAAGCTGAGCCGCATAGCTTTCCACCAAGACGGAATCATAAAAGCTACGGCTGACCTCATATGCCTTGGGCGACTGCATGTGCAGGGTCGCACGCCGATAGCGCTCCACCAGCGAGCCTGTGCGGCCTGCATTCCATGCAGCGGACAGGATATTTACATAATCGCTGCTATAGCCGAGCTGCTCGGCGGTGATGCGGGTGCCATCGTTGAGCACGGCTGCGCGCTCGCGGTAGGCTGGCTCGATCTGCCGATTCCAGTGGTCGATCGCCTCGGAAAGGGTCATGGCGGATACATTCACGCCCTCCACTGTGGTTCCCTCATAGAAGGTTTGCCGGGCAACCACAGCCTTCATCTGCTGGAAGACCTCATATTCATTGGTGCGCCACACGCCCACGCCTACCAGACCGCCGATGAGCAGCAGGAGCAGGAGGGTCGTCGGGCTGAAGGGGCTTCTCTTCTTTCTTCTGTGCCTGCGCGCCTGCCGGCCGGCGGATGGGGCTGGCTTGGCTGCACGCCTTGGTTCATCCATGAACATAGCCTCGGGCATGGATCCTGCGCCGCGCCGCCCGGGTCGCCTGCCTGCATACGGCTCCCGGCGTGGAGCCTCCGCATAGACGGCGGAATCGCGCCGCGCAAGGGGATTTTCCTCCACCCGGCGCGGCGGAGCCTTGCGGGCGGGAGCAGCCTTGCGGGGCTTGGGCTGTGCGGCGGTCGTCTTTTTGGACGCAGCGGGACGCGGCTTCGTTCCAGATGCAGCGCTCTTGCTGACGGAATTTTTGGAAGCAGAATTTTTGGAACCAGAATTTCTGCTTCCAGCGCTTTTGGTATTTGCTGCCCGCTTCACCGGCTTTTGTTCAATTATATAATTTGCAAGCTCACGCTTTCTGCCGTCGGCGGCGCTCATAAACACAAACCTCTCCATGCTTCCATTATGACCCGATGGAACGCCCTTTGATCCATCGCGGCGCAACCAATATGCACCGCCGGGATGGATGGCATCCAAGCGAGATCCATTCTCCATTATAAGGAATGATCAAGGGGCAATCAACGCATTTATGTTAATAAACTTGGACATCAAAACAGCCGAAGCTGGGCAAATATACGCCTTGCAGAGGAATGAGAAAGCCCGAAAGCTGATGCTTTCGGGCTAGAGATATTCAGTTCGATCAGGCGAAGGCGCTCACGCTCGTCACGCGACCATTGGAGCCGATGATCAGCTCTACCATCTTGAACTTGCCGCTGGAAAAGCCGGATATGAGGCCATCGCTATCAACGAAGATATTCACACCCTTTGCCTTGAGAGCTGCAACGGCTGCATCACGCTTCATGCCGACAGTTACGCCAAAGAGGCTATAATCGGAGTAGCGCTGGATCTCGATGCACACGATGCTGCCATCGGCGCAGAATTCATCTGCAAACGCACGATTGATAACCACGGTATCATTGCCGCTGGCATCGGCATAGTAGAGCACATTCTTGCCGCTCTCTACCTCCTGCTTCTTTTCCAGCTTGCCCAGCTTGCCCTCGAGGGCGGCGATGCTATCCATACCGGAGAGATCCACGCTGCCTGCATAGGGGTCCTTGCCGCCGCTGACGGTAACTCTGATGGATGCCTGCTTGCCATTATGGGTCTTCACGGTGATGGTGGCAGTGCCTGCGGCAACGCCGGTGATAAGGCCATTTGCATCCACGGTGGCGACGGCGCTATTGCTGCTGGTCCAAGCGAGGGTGCTCACGGCGGTGGAGGGGGTCATGCGGCTATATGCCATGTGCAGCTCATCCACGGCGATTTCAATGCTGCTATTGCCGCTGATGGAGATGCCGGTGGGGGTATAGGGATCCTCCACATTGAAGCTGACGATATCGCTCTTGCCATTGTGGGTCTTTACGCCGATGGAAACGCTGCCCTTCTTATGGAAGGTAACAACGCCATCCTCAACGGTCGCCACGCTCTCATCGGAGGACTTCCAGATGAGGTAGGTCATGGCGCTGGCAGGCTCGATGGAGGGAACCAGCTCGAAGGGCTCGCCCACGTTTACCACTGCGGGCGGGGTGGGAAGCTGGATGGAGGTGGGCTTATACTTGTCCACGACCTTCACCTTCACGGTATCCTTCTTGCCATTATCGGTCTTTACGGTGATGGTGACGGTGCCAGCCTTGAGGGGGGTCACAAGGCCGCTGTCATCCACGGTGGCGATGGTGCTCTTGGAGGAGGACCATGCGATTTCGTTTTCGGCGGTTTCGGGCTTCATCTCGGCATTGAGCTGAAGTTCCTGACCAATATTGATGGTCACGGTGCCGCTCTGGTCGAGAACCACGCTGTCTGCCACGCTGGGATCGACAACCTTCACGGTGACGCTTGCACTCTTGCCGCCCGCCTTGACGGTGATCTTCGCGCTGCCAACCTTCAGAGCCTCAACCACGCCGTCATCCACGGTGGCGACGGTTTTGGAGGAGGAGGACCAAGTGGTATCCGCTTCCACGGTATAGGGCTGCACGGCTGCATTCAGCTCAAGGGTATCGCCCACGGAGAGGTAGACGGTACCGCTCTGGTCGAGGGTAACGGCGGCAACCTTATTGGGGTTGACAACCTTCACGGTGATGGTATCCGTCTTACCATTGTGGGTGATAACGCCCACAGTGGAGGTGCCGACCTTGACGCCGGTCACGAGGCCATCCTCGTCGATCTTGGCGTAGGTGGTCTTGGTGCTCTTCCAAGTCAGCTCGGACTCGGCAGTTTCAGGATAGAGGGTGGCTTCCAGCTGAAGCTCGCCGCCCAAGGGCAGATACACGGTGCCAGACTCGTTCAGCTCAACGCTTTCGGGCGCGTTGGGATCGTTTACGGTAACAGTGAGCTTGGCGGACTTGCCATTGTGGGTCTTTACGGTGATGGTCGCCTTGCCGCCGCTGACTGCGGTGAGCACGCCCTGTGCATCCACGGTGGCGACAGTCTTATTGGAGGAGGTAAAACTGAATACAGTTGCGGTATCCTCGGGCACGATGGGCTCGATCTCATAGGTATCGCCGCGATCCAGCTCAATGGAGGTTTCCTCAAGGGAGATGGAGGTGGGTGCGGGGCGCACGTTTACTTCAACCGTTTCCTCCAGATCGTTGGGGCCGGTGATGGTGATGATGGCGGTGCCCTGCGCGGATTTCTTCACGGTGAGCTTGCCGGTGGAGCTTACGGAAACATTGGAGGGATGGTCGCTGGAATACTTCAGGCTGCCATATGCCTCCACGCCGAAATCATCCACCAGCTTTGCGCCGAGGTTCAAGCTCTGCTTATAGTACATATTGATGCTGCTATAGGGAACCTCGATGGCGGTGGGAGCGGGATAGACATTTACGGTGCAGGTAGCGGTCTTGCCATTGAAGGTGCTCACGCGCAGCTTGGCGCTGCCGGCGGAGATGGTATATACAAGGCCGTTATCATCTACATAGGCGACAGAGGGATCGCTGCTCTCCCAAGTGAGGCTGGAGGCATAGCTGCTGCCGCCGATATTGGGAACCAGCTGATAGCTCTCGCCCAGCAGCAGGGAAAGGCTGGTTTTGGAGAGGGAAACCTTCTTCGGAGCGGTCTTTACGCTTACATCGATGTCCAACTCCTTGGTGGCGCCGTCAAGACCCACTGCGGTGATGCGCACCACGGTGCTGCCCTTCTTCACGCCGGTCAGCATGCCGCTGCTGCTGATCTTGGCGACGGCAGAGTTCTTTACCTTGAAGCTTACGGATTCCACGGAGGCTTCGGGCTTTGCGCCTGCAACCGCCGCGAGGTTGAAGCTTTCACCCACGCCGATGGTAAGCTCGTCGGGGCCATAAACCTCCTCGATACCGAGGCTATAGCCGCAGCGGGCGCATTTATTGTTTACCATGTTGTGCTGGATATAGCTCGAATCGATCTTAGAATAGCAGACTGCGCATATGGAGGTATCGGCAGCATTGCAAGCCACATAGTGGCGCTCAAGATTGATAAAATCGCCGCAGTCATTGCAATGGTAGCCATGGCTGGTGGGATCACCGGTGACGGGAACCTTATCGATGGAGCAGTTCTTATGCTCGGGCTGGAGGCTCACGCTGGCGCCGCAGCCGGTGCAAACCTTAAGATCGCTCGCCACGCAGGATACATAGTGCGCCTCGGGACGAATCAATTCCCGGCAGAAGGGGCAGGTGTAGCCGTGCTTGGTTGCATCGCCGGGCACGGGAGTCGGGATGACGCCTTCCGCATTATTGGGATGGTAGATTTCAGCTTTGGTCACGGCTTCGCCGCAGATCATGCATTTATCGCGCTCGACGCAGACCACAATATGGGCATGCTCAGCAGTCGCGCTAACTGCCAGCACAGCCTCTTCAGCGGCAAGCTCTGCCTCTTCGGCAGTAGGCTCTGCCTCGAGGGTCAGCGCTTCAACCTCAGGCTGGCTATCAGAAGCGGGCGCTTCGAGTACGACTGCTTCATCCGCCGCAGCCGCCTCCTCCGCCTCAGCAGGAATCTCTGCAACGCTTTCTACCGCTGCCGGCTGCGCAGGCTCCACAATGGCTTCCTCCGCAAATGCAAGGGAGCTGAGCAGAAGCGCGAGCATAGCAATCATTGCAACGATGCGCTTAATGGTGTTCATTTCTCCACGTCCTTTCACGTATTAGTTTTGTAACCTTTGCATGGGTCTATGGTATTTCCCAGTTGCTAGCATTATACCACATGTTACAAAAATGTGCAATATTTCCGGGGTCAAAAAGCGATTTTCAGTCAAATCTTTAACCTTCTCGCCTAATTTTGACACTTGTATTGGCATATATTGCGGTTCTATGACACCGTAATGACACATTTTCTCAACGTCTTGCTGGCTTTCAGGAAGCAAAAAAGGGATCGGCACATGCCGATCCCTCTCTGCTTTTGTTTGCTTACTTGGTGAACCAGAATACCATATCGTCCATGTCTTCGATGTTGAATACCACACCCATAACGCCATCATCAACGATATAGCACAGCGCGGTATCATCCAGAATGAGGCATTCATCCGCCAGCGACCAGCTTACCTTGCCGCTGACGCCATCGACCTTCAGGGTAGCGCTGCTATCGCTGACTGAAATGGAGATCTTGCCATTGATACCCATCTCCTTTGCGGAGAAGGTCTCGCCATCAAAGGTCACGGCGCTGACCTTCCAGCTGCCCTTGTAAGACTCGAAGGTCTTGTTCTTGACGACCTTGACCTTTACGGTATCCTTCTTGCCATTTTCGGTGGTCACGGTGATGGTGACGGTGCCAGCCTTCACGCCGGTGACGACGCCGTTTGCATCCACGGTGGCAACCTTCTTGGAGGAAGTGGACCACTTGAGCGCGGACTGGGCGGTTTCGGGATAGAGGGTCGCATCGAGGGCAAGCATCTCGCCAACCTCGATGGTTACGGTGCCGGAATGGGACAGCTCAACCTTGCTGGGCTTATAGGGATCCACCACGGTGATCTTTGCCTTGGCGGTCTTGCCATTGGCGGTCTTCACGGTGACGGTAACGCTGCCTTCCTTCAGGGCGGTAACGAAGCCGTTGGCATCCACGGTGGCGATCTTCTTGGAGGAAGAGGACCACTTATAGGTGGTGTAAGCGCCTTCATTTACGCTGGCGGTGAGGCTGAGCACATCGCCCTTATTCATGGTTGCCTTGGCGGGAGTTACGCTCACCTTCTTGGGAACTGCCATGACATGCACCAGCAGCTCCGCAGTGCAGCCATTGTAGGTTTCAACGGTGATGGTGGTCTCGCCAACCTTCTTGGCAGTTACCTTGCCGCCGGCGGTTACGGTGGCCACGCTGGTATCAGCGCTCTTAAAGGAAATTGCGCCGCCGCAGGGCAGACCTTCGCTGTTGACCAGCTCGCCGATGACGGTATAGGTTCCCTTGGGATTGAGGGTGATCTCCGCCTTATCCAGCTCAATGCCGGTGGGGGCAGCCAGCACAGTAACCACGCAGGTGGCAGACTTGCCATTATAGGTGGATACCGTCACGGCAGCCTCGCCGGGAGCAACAGCGGTGATCACGCCGCTTGCATCCACGGTGACGATGCTTGCATCATCAGTCTCCCAGAAAGCCTCGGAGAATGCGCCGGTGGGAGAGAGCTTGCCCTTGAGGGTGTAGGTTTCACCCTGTGCAAGCGCAACGCTGCTTGCAGAGAGCGTAACCTTAGTGGGCGCCTTCTTGACGGTGACATTGACGGTCTTGGTGATCTTTTCACCCTCGAAGCCAACGGCAGTAACGCTGATCTTCGCGGTGCCGACCTTCTTTGCAGTCATGATGCCATCCGCATCCACAGTGACCACGCTGGTCTTGCTGGACTTGAAGGTGATGCTCTTTGCGCCGCCGGTCACTTCATATTCAACCGCGCTGACCTGACCCACGCCGAGGGTAAGCTTGCTGGCTACGGTGAGCGCCTCCAGCCTGCCGTTCTTCGCGCCGCAGGCATAGCACTCGCCGTTTTCAAAGATATGCTCGTCCTTGCCAAAATATTCGCCGCAGTTCCGGCACTTGTATACATGCGTGCCGTCGCCCTGATCATAGCCGCGCCAGTCGCCATAGGCTTCGTCGTAGCCATTGTGGCCATAGTAATAATCTGCAGGGTCAAGCTCTGCGCCGCAGTTCTGGCACACGCCGGGCTCGGTGCAGATCATCCAGTGGCCGTCGCCATATTCCTCAGGGTCAAGCTCTATGCCGCAGTTGCCGCACTTGCCGTCCTTCGTGCAATCTGTCCAGTGGCCATAGCCATATTCCTCAGGATCAAGCTCTGCCTCGCAGTTGCCGCACTTGCCGCCCTTCCTGCAATCTGCCCAGTGCTCGTCCTTGCCAAAATATTCGCCGCAGTTCTGGCACTTGTATACATGCGTGCCATCGCCCTGATCATAGCCGCGCCAGTCGCCATAGGCTTCGTCGTAGCCATCGTGACCGTCGCCATATTCCTCGGAGTCAAGCTCTGCTTCGCAATCGCCGCACTTGCCGCCCTTCCTGCAATCTGCCCAGTGCTCGTCCTTGCCAAAATATTCGCCGCAGTTCTGGCACTTGTATACATGTGTGCCATCGCCCTGATCATAGCCGCGCCAGTAGCCATAGGCTTCGTCCCAGCCATCGTGGCCATAGTTATATTCCTCAGAGTCAAGCTCCATGCCGCAGTCCTGGCACACGCCGGGCTCGGTACACTTCATCCAGTGGCCGTCGCCATATTCCTCGGGGTCAAGCTCTGCGCCGCATTCGCCGCACTTGCCGGGATTAAGGCAGCTTACCCAGTGACCGCCCTCGTTGAACTCCTCGCCGCACTTCTGGCAGATCTCAACATGCTTGCCGTTGCCCAGATCGCGGTAGATCCAGTCCTCAAGCTCCTCGTTGTAGTTGCTGTGACTGTAGCCATAAACCTCGGGATCGATATCCATGCCGCACTCGCCGCACTTGCCGGGCTTCTGGCAATCTGCCCAATGCTCGCTTACCTCAAAGCACTCGCCGCAATTGAGGCACTGCACGGCATGGTTGCCGTTGCCGAGATCGACCCAGTTATCGCGTTCTTCAGCCACGATCCAGAAATTGTGGCCCCCGTTATAGTCCTCGCTGTTGAGCTCTGCGCCGCACTCGTAGCACTCGCCGGGCTTGGTGCAGACCATGTAATGCTCATGCTCTTCCTCGCTCAGCAGGACAGGCTCCGCCGCTTCGTTGGCGGAAGCCTCCTCAGCAGGAGCCTCCTCCACGGGAGTTTCCTCCACGGGAGCCTCTTCTACCGGAGCTTCCTCAGCGGGAGCCTCGGTGGGTTCCGCAGGTTCCTCCGTGGGTTCCTCTACAGGCTCCTGCGTTGCAACGGGTTCCGCAGCGGGCTCCACCGTCTGCTCAACAGGTGCAGGCGCCGAAGTTTCCACCAGCTCGATATCCTCTGCAAAGGCAAAGGAGGTCAGCATGACCGCAACCAGTGCGACCCATGCCAAGAACCGCTTCATTTTCTGCATTGCTTTACTTCCTTTCTATAACACATATGGAACTTAATTCATTCCTCCATCCTCATTTTAACACGATTCAGTTTATCACGCAAGTCATATCCATTATTTTTTATCCTGACACACTGTAGAGCTACAATAGATCTTGGAAAATGAGGAAAAAGAAAAGAGATTTGAGAG
>CAYWLE010000022.1:0-15998 GCA_964458825.1 uncultured Oscillospiraceae bacterium
GTGTTTGCCGAGGGCGTGGATCTACCCGACGACAGGCTTTCCGGCGCGGCGATCATCTCCACAGGCATGCCTCTGCCCAACCCGGAATCCGAGCTTCTGCGGGAGATGTATGATGATGGCTTTGAGGGTGGAACCGACGCGGCCTACACCTATCCGGGCTTTCGGCGGGTGCTTCAGGCGGCGGGCAGGGTGATCCGCACAGAGACCGACCGCGGCGTGGTTCTGCTGCTGGACGCCCGCTATGGCGCGGAGAAATATGCCGAGCTGATGCCCTGCCACTGGCGATTGCAGAAAATAACCAGCATGAGCGGGCTCAACTGTAGGTTGAATCGCTTTTGGGAGGGCAAAAACGATTGAAAAATCAATAAACTTCGTTTATAATGTGCCTCAGGAGTGTGAAAGTATGGGCAAAGAAAAAAAGAGAAATAAAACCTACAACGGCAGGTTTGATAGTCCCGAGGAGCCACGGGGCGGCATGCGGGATATCCTCATCGCTCTGGCGCTGATCCCCACATGGCCGACGATGTTCACCATCGTAGTCAGCATCGGTCTGTTCATCAAGGGCGGCAGCAAGGCTGCCGAGCGCAGGATGTATCGGCGCTTTCATGAGATGTGCGCCGTGATCGGCATGCGGGATCGCGTGTCTGTGCGCGAGCTTGCTAAGGTCAGCGACATGTCCCGCAGCGATACCATGCGCTATCTTCAGCGCATGATCGCCCGTGGCTACTTCGGCGAGGGCGCTTATCTGGACGTCAACAGCGAGGAGCTGATGCTCTCGCCGTCGGGTGCTTACCAGCAGACGCCGCCCCAGCGGTTTGGCTGGCATGATCTTGTGATGGACGTGCTTTCCGCGCTGCGCGGCAAGAAGATATATACCGACCGCCGCGAGGACGACATGCATGCCAGCGACTGCGTGGAAACGGAATTCGTATCCGCCAAGCACCGCCGTCCGCTGGAGCTGGAGCGCGCCCAAGCAGCCGAGCCCCAGAGAGCGGTCGAGCCAGAAAAGCAGCCGGAGCAGCCAGCCAAGCCAGCCGCCCGACCGAAGCAGAACCGCAAGGTTTACATGGACGAGCTGGAGCGCATCCTCGGCGAGCTATATGAGCTGAACGAGCAGATCGAAGACGAAGCCGTTTCCTGGCGCATCGACCGCATCGGCACCCTCACCGCCGGCATCTTCCGCGCCGTGATCGATAATCCCCAGCGGGAGCAGGACGTTCGCAAGTTCATGAATTATTACCTGCCAACCACCCTCAAGCTGCTCAAGTCCTATGATATGCTGGAGGATCAGAGCTATCAGGGTGAAAATATCGTTGCCAGCCGGAAGAAGATCGAAAATGTGCTGGATATGCTCATTGCCGCATTTGAAAAGCAGCTCGACCGCCTTTTTCACAATGACGCGCTGGATATCGCCACCGATATCGACGTGCTGGAAACCATGATGGCGGGCGATGGTCTTTCCGCAAAGGGTCAGATGCTGGGCATGCACTGAACCGCCGCTCATCGAGCGCTGATCCAGCCAAGCAACACTAAAGCAGGCAGCTGTTCATCGCAGCCGCCTGCTTTTAATATGAAGCATTGCCAGCCTCAGAGCATCTCCTCGATCATGCCCGAGTTGATGTAATAGGCGAGTATATCCACGATCTTCGCGTTCTTGCCGCCGCGGTTCACGATCAGGTCGGCATACTCCACATAGTTGCGTATATACTTTTCATACATGGGTTTTACCGTATCCAGATACTGCCGATACACGCCCTCTATGCTCCTGCCGCGGTCGCGCAGGTCGCGCTTGACCCGCCTGAGCAGGCACACGTCCGGGTCAACCTGAATATAGATCTTGAAATCCATCAGGTTGCGCACGGCTTCGTCATAGAACACATGTATGCCCTCCACCAGAACCACGTCTGCCGGAGCGATCTCCTCGCCGGAATCGCAGCGCCGGTGCTGGGTATAGTCGTAGTCCTTCGCCGTGATGGGCCGACCCTCCCGCAGTGCATGCAGGTCTGCCGACATAGCCTCATGCTCGAAGGCTTCCGGCTCGTCGTAATTGATGCCCTCGCGTTCCTCGAAGCTCATGTCCGGGTGATCCTTGTAGTAGGAATCCTGTTTCAGGTAAACGCAGCGTCTGTTCAGCTTGGCTTCCAGCTCCTTCGCAAGGGTGGATTTTCCGCTTCCGCTGGCGCCGCAAATGCCAATCACAAGCATATAAGCCCCTCCTGTGTACTTCATTGCAGGTTTTCTGCAACCATCATAGCACAATCCAAGGGCTTTTTCAATCCAAATTCAGGCAAATCTCATTGCAATATCTCCAATGCCATATCTCCAATGTCGCTTACGTGGGCAGCACCTGCAATACATAGCTGATAAACTCTCGGTTTGTTGGGCAGTTGGGTATCCTCGTGCGTAGCTCGCCGCCCCGATAGGCTGCGCTGATTGCGCTGCGCATGCTCCGCTCCACGCAAAGCGGCGTGGTATTCATTCGCCGGGCAACCTCCAGATAAAGCCCCTTTGATAGGTTGCGCATAAGCCCGATATCCCTCCTTGCCAGCAGCACAGCCTCCGCCAGATAGCTGCAACCAACCAGCTTCGTTGGTATGCCCATGCTCACCAGACAGTTTCGTATGTAGGCGCCTTGAGTTTGCAAGCTCATGTCCTCGCTGATCACAGCTTGCATTACCCTGCGTATGTTGCTCTGCATCTCCGCACAGGAAAGCAGCAGATCATGCAGCGAGCTTGGATCCACCGGCTTGTACAGCGTGAAGGCGACTCCATAGGCGCAGGCAGCCTCAAACATTACATCGGAATAGTAGCTGGAGCAGCATATCGTCATCGGCGGCTCCTTCAGCGCCCGTATGCAGCGCAGCATCGTGATCCCATCCACGCCTGGCAGCGCCATGTTCATCAGCACCGCATCCACCTGCTCGCTGCGTAGCCTGCGCAGCGCATCCGTGCCGCTGTGGGTCACGATCAGTTCCATATCCTCGTACTGCCGCATGTGCTGATCCACAAGCTCCGTGAAGCGTACATCCGCATCCGCAACCAGTAGTTTCACTTTCCCTCAGGCTCCCATCATTTGCATTATTGACTATGAGAAGCAATAATGCATTATTAGTATTATTTTGATTTATATATAACACAAATTATCACCCATGTCAACCGATAATCCCTTGTTTCAGCAAAGAAATTTGATTTTGCTGGAAAAATTCAAACTAACTTGTCTATCTTCGTAAACTGTCTGTATAAACCGCTTTCACACCAACCCGAGCCCCATGCCCGACCAATCCTGAACCATTCCTGAATCAACGCCAGACCAATGCCTTCCACCGCAAAAACTATGCATAAATATGCAAAACCTCGTCAAGCGCCGCACACAATACGGGGATGGATGCGAGCGCCTGCGCCAGCGTATTTTCATTGTGACCCACCTCCACCAGTATGGCGCGGTGGAACATATGCTGGTTGTAGCGTCCCTGCTTCACTGTCACATTGCGGCAAAGACCGTCCTCACGGGCGTTGATCGCAGTGGTTAGCCGCTGGGCAAAGGCTAGGTTGCCCTCGTAATCCGGCTTGTCGGCGCCGCTATACTTGTCCCCGCGGCCAACCAGCAGCATTAGCTGGGCATATTCCGCACCATTTCCAGCGTAGCAGGGGCTGAGTCCCTCCACATAGGCGTCCCGATGCAGATCGATGATGAGGTCGAAGTCCTGCCCGGTCGCAGCATAGCCCTCCAGCGTTGCCAGCGAGCGCAGGTAGGCGCTGTTGATGTCCTGCTGCTCATGGTCGGTCTGGTCGTGGATCACCGCGTAGCCCTTGGCCCGCAGCTCCTCAGCCAAGGCGCTGCCCAAGCGAACCACGCTGTGTTCGCCATCCAGCGTGCGCCATGCTTCCAAAGCCTCATAGGGATCCTCCTCCACCTGCGCATAAGCCTCGTGGGAGTGGGTATGGTAGATCAGTATCCGCTTGCCGTTGGTCGGCGCAGGCGTGGGGGAGGGATCGGGCAGGATCTCGATCGTGAAAGCAGCGTCGTTTCCAGCCAAACCAGCCAAACCAAGCGCCGCGGCCGCGGCATCGCCGCCTGATAAGCCTTCGTTCGAGCCTTCATCCGATCCGGCTTCAACCTTCAAAATAGAGGCAAAGGTCTCCACGACCCCTGCCCCCGTCTGCCGCACGGCATTCCCCTTGGAGCTACCCAGCAGCATGATGCCAGCTGCCGCCAGCAGCGCCACCACCGCGATCACCAGCAGCACATGCGAGCCCTTCACCACACGAAACCTAACCATCCAGCTTCACCTCCCAAGCGTCAGTTCATTCTATTCATTCATGAACCAGCCTATGCCGCCATGGCTGCTTCAAGGCATGGGCAGCCTGTCAAACCAAAGCAGCTTATGCCTGCTTTGCTGCCGCAGAGTTCAAAACATGGGGTTGACAGCAAAAATCCATCGTAAAATTTGCATCAAATGCATTATCCACTTGCAAATTTTTGCAGTTTGGGTTATAATAATTGCATATTTGAAGCCTTGCAGAGCAGGGGAGGGATTGATCTTGGAAAATGCGCAGGAATTGATTCGGCGGCTCAACCACAGCGGCAAGAAGCTGTCCAAGAGTCACCGCAGGATCGCGGAATGTATCGTCACCCACTACGATAAGGTGGTGTTTATGACTGCATCCAAGCTGGGCGAATACGTGGGCGTTTCCGAATCCACGGTGGTTCGTTTTGCCGCTGCGCTTGGCTACAGCGGTTATCCGCAGCTGCAAAAGGCGCTTCAGGAGCTGCTGCGCCACCGCCTTACCGCATCCCAGCGCTTTGAGATGACCAGCAATATGGATCATATTCAGGTGCTGAACAAGGTTCTCAAGGCTGATATGCAGAATATCCGCTCCACGCTGGATGAAATCGACCTCGCCACCTTCGAAAATGCCATCGATAAGATCATTCAGGCACGCAATATCTATGTCATGGGTCTGCGCGCCTCTGCGCCGATTGCGGAGTTTTTCGTATACTATCTCAAGTTCATCTTCCCCAATGTGCGGGTGGTTACCTCCGGCGTGAGCGATGTCTTCGAGCAGCTCTCCCGCATTGGCGAGGGTGATCTGCTCATTGGCATTTCCTTCCCGCGCTATACCTCCCGCTCCATCGAAGCAATGGAGTTTGCACGTCGGCAGGGGGCTTCCCTCATCGCCATTACCGATGGTCCGCTCTCGCCGCTGCATTCCACGGCGGATATCTGCCTCATGGCAAAGAGCGACATGACCTCCTTCGTCGATTCCTTCGTTGCCCCGCTCTCCCTTATCAATGCCCTGCTGGTGGCGCTCGGTCAGCGCAGGCGCACCGAGGTATCCGACTTCTTCGACAAAATGGAGGGCATCTGGGCGGAATACAACGTCTACCTTGCCCGTCCCAGCGAATGAAAACAGGAGATATAAGACAGATGAAGCATATTCTCGTCATCGGTGGAGGCGCGGCTGGCATGCTGGCCGCGCTCTTTGCCGCGAAAAACGGCGCCGCCGTTACCCTGCTTGAGCGCAATGAAAAGCTGGGCAAGAAGGTCTATATCACCGGGAAGGGTCGCTGCAACCTGACCAACGCTGCCGAGGGTGAGGATTTCATGCGCGCCATCGTTCGCAACCCACGCTTCTTATATGCTGCTTTTGCTGCTTTTGATAACCAAGATATGATGCAGCTCATGGAAAAGCTGGGCGTACCGCTGAAGGTGGAGCGCGGCAACCGCGTCTTTCCCGTGTCCGACCATGCCAGCGACATCACCAATGCCCTGCGGCGCGAGTTGGAGCGCCTGAGCGTGCGCATCCGCTATAATGCTCGGGTTTCCAAGCTCATCGCCAGCGACGGTCGCTGTACGGGCGTGGAGCTTGAGGGCGGCGAAAGCCTGCATGCCGACGCGGTCATTCTCTGCACCGGCGGCGCAAGCTACCCTCTCACCGGCTCCACTGGCGATGGCTATCGCCTTGCGGAGGAGGCGGGACACGGCATCGTCAAGCCCCTGCCCGCGCTGGTTCCCATCGAAACGAAGGAAAGCTGGCCGTCCATCCTCGCCGGGCTGTCGCTGAAGAATGTGGCTCTCCGCGCTTGGAAGACCGGCGGCAAAAAGAAAAAGTATTTCTATGACGAGCAGGGTGAAATGCTCTTTACCCACTATGGCGTCAGCGGCCCGCTGGCGCTTACCCTCTCAAGCTACATGCCGGAGGATCTCACCGACGTGCGCATGTGCATCGATCTGAAGCCTGCTCTGGACGAGCAGACCCTTGACGCACGCCTTCTGCGGGATTTCCAGCAGCTCCAGCGCAAGCGCCTTGCCGCCGTCATGGATGGTCTTGTGCCTCACAGCCTCGGCCAGCAGATGCTCGTCATTGCAGGAATATCGCCTCAGACGCCCGTAAACAGCGTTACACAGGCGCAGCGCGCCACCCTGCTGCAATTGCTTAAGGCGCTTCCGCTCACGCCTAAGAGGCTGCGCGGCTTCGAGGAAGCCATCGTTACCCGCGGCGGCGTGTGCGTCAAGGAGATCAACCCATCCACCTTGGAATCCAAGCGCCTGCCCGGTCTGTATTTTGCCGGCGAGCTGATGGATGTGGATGCACAGACCGGCGGCTATAACCTGCAAATTGCCTTTTCCACCGGCGCGCTGGCAGGTTCCTCCGCAGCGGAGGCACAGCCATGAAGCTTCGGATCGCCGGAGTGGTGAACGACTCCATCGTGGATGGCCCGGGTCTGCGGCTCACCATATTCACGCAGGGCTGTCCGCATGCCTGCCCCGGCTGCCACAATCCGCAGACCCATGATTTTGCAGGCGGCAGGGAGGTGGATACCGCCGAGATCCTGCGCATGATGGCGGATAACCCGCTGCTGGACGGCATTACCCTCAGCGGCGGCGAACCATTCAGCCAGAGTGAAGCCTGCGCCGAGCTTGCCTGCGCTGCCCATGCCGACGGGCTGAACGTCTGGTGCTATAGCGGCTATACCTTTGAACAGCTTCTGGATGGCAAGGCAGAGTGGCGCAGCCTGCTGAACCAACTGGACGTGCTGGTTGACGGTCCCTTCATCCTTGAAAAACGCACGCTGGAGTGCCGTTTTCGCGGTTCATCCAACCAGCGGCTCATTGATGTGCAGCAGTCACTACATAAATGCCAAGCTGTTGAGCTTGAATCAGCTGGTTAATTTGCAAAGCAGACCAAAGTCTAATTAGACTTTGGTCTGCTTTATGATGTTTACTTGCAAAAAAATGCCGACTTTGGTTTGCTTTTTAGCACTAAGCGCAAAGCAAATACAGACTTTGGTTTGTTATTGCACAGCCGCATCAACACAAAAACAGACCGTGGTCTGTATATTGCAGACCGTGGTCTGTTTTGCTGCTTATTGCTTTGGTTGGTTGGTTTCGTCGGCTTTTGCATCGGCGGTTAGCTTGCGAAGCTCCTCTATGGCGGCGCGGGTGGTTTCCTCCATCTGCTTCTTTGCCTGTTCGGCCTTGGCAAGCTGGGTGTCGTTGGCGCGTGCGGCAAGCACATCTGCTTCTGTTATGCGCATCAGCTCTTCCTTGCTGAGTTCGCTTGTCTGGCTGGATAGCCTGTTTGCCTGCTCCACAAGCAGCTTTTCGAATATGTTGCGTATGCCGCGGGCGTTGCCAAAGCTGATGGAGCTGGTGTTGGAAGCCTCGATATACTCCTTCACCGCCGTGCGCCCGGCTTCATCCAGCGTATACTGACCCTTTTTGAGCCGCAGATCCAGTATCGCCATCATTTCATCAACGCTGTAATCGTCGAAGTGCAGGAAGCGGTTGAATCTGGATTCCAAGCCGGGGTTGGAGCGGATGAAGGTATCCATCAAGCCATCGTAGCCAGCCACGATCACAACCAGATCCTCGCGGTGATCCTCCATCGCCTTGAGCAGGGTGTTGATGGCTTCCTGACCGAAATCATTTTCGGATTTTGAGTTGAGCGCGTAGGCTTCGTCGATAAAGAGCACGCCGCCGAGCGCGGTTTCGATCACCTTTGTGGTTTTGGCGGCTGTCTGTCCCACATAGCCAGCCACCAAGCCGGAGCGATCCACCTCAACCAGCTGACCCTTGGACAAAATGCCCAAGCTGCGGTAGATTCGCGCCATCATTCTGGCGATGGTCGTCTTGCCAGTGCCGGGATTTCCCGAGAAAACCATGTGCAGGGACATATCTGTGGACTTCAAGCCATGCTGCTGACGCATTTTATGCACAGTAACCATGTTTATCAGGTTATTGACTTCTTTTTTGACGCCGCCAAGCCCGATCAGCTCGTTGAGCTCCTTCTTGAGGTCGTCGATATCCTCAACCGGAAGCGGCTCTGGCTGGCTGCCATCTGCGGCTGCGGCATTTGCTTCGCTTGGCTTTTGAGCGGGCGACTGCGGGGAGGCAGGCTGCTTGCTTAAGCTTTGAGGGCTGGAGGGCTGACTGCCGGGGTTCTGCTGCGAGGGCTTCTGCTGCTTATTTGTGGCTGGCGTGCCCCAAAAATCATCTGCTACGCGGCGCATGTTATTGCTTATCAGGGTTTCGATTACATCCATTTGGGTGCGGATTATTTCATCACGTTTATCCATGCGATCAGCTCCTTTGCTTCTTGCATTATTATACCATAGAGCGGCAAATATGTACAGATTTTATTTAGAAGCCAAAAAAGGCATTGGCCCGTGGTTGGTTAAGCCGTGGTTTTGAGGTGGTTTTTGGGTTATTTTAGGAATAAAAACGTGCCTGATGGGGCATTATACAGCATTATACAGTAATTTATACATACGAAAAAGCCCCCGGCATGAAAGGCTCGGGGGCTGACTTGCGGGTGCTTGGCTGGGTGGTTAATCCGCGTTACCGAGCGCCTTTTGATAGAGCTTGAGGTAGGTCTGGGCGGACTGATCCCAGCCATACTGACCCTGCATGGCACGCACTGCCAGCGAGGTAAAGAGGGGATGATCGTTCTGGAACATATCCACAGCCTGCTCGATGACATGGAGCATATCATGGGCATTGTAATTGAGGAAGGTAAAGCCATTGCCCTCGCCAGTGAACTGGTTATAGGCGAGCACGGTATCGCGCAGGCCACCGGTTTCGCGGGTGATGGGCAGCGCGCCATAGCGCAGGGAGATGAGCTGGGACAGGCCGCAGGGCTCAAACATGGAGGGCATGAGGAAGAGATCGCAGGACCCATAGATCTTATGGGCGAGGGCGTTGTTCATCTGGAAGCAGGCGGAAACCTGACCGGAATACTTCCACTGAGCCCAGCTGAAGAGATCCACATATTTGCTTTCACCCATGCCGAGGACGACCAGCTGTGCGCCGGTCTTCATGATCTCCTCAAACACATGCTCCACCAGATCCAGACCCTTCTGACCGGAGAGGCGGCTGACCATGCCGATCATGGGGATGTTGGCGTCCTGGGTAAGACCCAGCTCGCGCTGGAGGGCAAGCTTATTCTTTACGCGCAGGTCGAAAGCATCGGCGGTATAGTTATGCTCAAGGAAATTATCAGTGGCGGGATTATACTCATCCACATCGATGCCGTTGAGGATGCCGGAAAGGTGATCTACGCGGGCACGGAGCAGACCATCCAGCTTTTCGCCGTAGTAAGCGGTCTGAATCTCCTGCGCATAGGTGGGGCTGACGGTATTGACCTCGTCGGCATAGACGATGCCGCCCTTCATAAAGGAGCACATGCCATAGAACTCGAGGCTATCCTTGGTATAGGCAAGGGAGCCGAGGGAGAGCAGCTCCTCGATGAAATCAATGGGGAAGATGCCCTGAAACTTGAGGTTATGGATGGTGTAGATGGTTTTGATATCCTTATAGAGATCCAGATTATTGAACTGGATCTTGAGCATGGCGGGGATCAGGCCGGTCTGCCAGTCGTTGCAATGGAGGATATCGGGAACGAAATCGATCTTCGGCAGGGTCTCCAGCACGGCACGGCTGAAGTAGGCATAGCGCTCGCCCTCATCGGTGCCGGAACCATAGACATAATCGCGGCCGAAGTACTGCTCATTATCGATAAAATAGAAGGTGACGCCGAAGCTAAAGAGGCGGTAGATGCCCACATACTGCTTGCGCCAGCCAAGCTCGATATAGAAATGGGTGAGCTGCTCAAGCTGCTGCCGCCAGACATGGTTCATGGTTTTATAGAGGGGCAGAATGACGCGCACATCGTGGCCCTCCTTTACCAGCTCCTTGGGCAGCGCGCCGACCACATCTGCCAGACCGCCGGTTTTGATAAAGGGCACACATTCGGAGGTTGCAAAGAGAATTTTCATGGTTGGAAAGCCTCCTGTGGGATGGTTTGATGATTATGAGCGCCCCTTGCCGGTGCTTTAGGAAATGACCGGCAGGGGAACAGGTTCAGGACGGGTATACAGCCGCCCTTCAGAGGGTAACATTTTTGCCGACCACGACAGGATACATGCGCTGACCGATGAGCCGGCCGTGGGCGCGGACGGTGACTGCCTTATCGAGGATTACATTTTCCATTTCGACCTCGTCCTCAATATAGCTATCCTGCATAATGATGCAATCCTTGAGCTTTGCGCCGCGACCTACATGCACGCCGCGGAAGAGCACACAATTTTCCACGCTGCCCTCAATGACGCAGCCATCGGCGATGAGGGAATTCTTCACATCGGCGCCTTCACGATAGAGGGCGGGGGCGTCGTCCCTTGTCTTGGTATAGACGGGGTGGTTGCCAAAGAGCTCGCGGCGGACATCCGGCTTGAGGAGATCCATATTGAAGCGGAAGAAGCCCTTGATGGTTTCAATGCGGCGATAGTAGCCGAAGAACTGGTAGCCCATGATCTTCAGGGAGCCGGAATTGATATAGGGACGCAGCACATCAGCCTCAAGATCCACTGCGCCGCGGGAGATCGCCTGATCGATCAGATGGATGAGGAGGGTACGCTTGATGATGAAGCAATCCATATTGAGGTTTGGATAGTTGGCTGCATTGGGGTTGACCTCGATATCCTCCACGGAGCCATCGGGCGCGACCTTGAGGAAGCAATGGTTGCCATCAGCGGAGCGGGAGAACTCCAGATGCTCGGGCTGCACCTTGACATACATCATGGTGATATCCGCCTTGGACTTGAGGTGCTGCTCGATCATGGGCTCGAAGGAGGTATTGCAAACGTAGTTGGAATTGGTGACGATGACATATTGCTGGCGGGAGCGGCGCAGGTAATCGAAATTGGCGCGGAGCGCGTCGATCACGCCGGTATATTCGCCGCCGTTTTCCCGGTTGAGGAAGGGAGGCAGGATGAACAGACCATTATTGCGGGTGTGCAGATCCCACTCCTTGCCGGAGCCGAGGTGATCCATGAGGGAATGATAGTTGCGCTGCGCGATGACGCCCACATTGCGCACGCCGGAATTGACAAGGTTGGAGAGGGTGAAGTCGATCACGCGATAGCGACCGGCTACGGGAAGCGCGGCGACGGCGCGATTTACGGTAAGCTCGCGGAGATTTAGGTTATCCTTGGAAGTATAGACGATGCCCATTACGTCGTTCATTATTTGGCCTCCTTCTCGGCGATCACTGCGCCGTCGACCTGCTCGCCCGCGTGGACGATGTAATTCTCGGGCAGAACGGTATCCTGACCGACGAGGGCAATATCGCCCTCAGCCTCGCCAACCACGCAGCCATTGGTAACCACGCAGTTTTCAGCAACCATGGCACGGCGAACCACTGCGCCTGTCTTGATGGTGGTGTTGGGCATGATGACGCTGTCCTCAACCACCGCGCCATGCTCGATCACCACGCCGGCAAAGAGCACGCTGCCGGAAACGCTGCCGTAAACATCGCAGCCCTCGGCGATCATGCTGCGGGCAACCTTGGCGCCATCGCTGATGTAGTGGGGCGGCATAACGGGGGTGCGGGCATAGATGCTCCAGCGGGTATCGGTGATATCAAACTCCGGGTTCTCCTTGAGAAGATCCATATTGGCTTCCCAGAGGGAGGCGATGGTGCCGACATCCTTCCAGTAATCCTCAAAGCGGTAAGCGAGCATGGCGCGCTTATCGGCGAGCATGCTGGGAATGATGTTTTTGCCGAAGTCATTTTTGGATTCGGGATCATTTTCATCGCGGATGAGGTATTCACGCAGCAGCTTCCAAGTGAAGATGTAAACGCCCATGGAGGCGAGGTTGCTCTTTGGATGCTTTGGCTTTTCCTCGAACTCGATGATGTGGTCGTCTGCATCCACATTCATGATGCCGAAGGAGGGGGCGATCTCCATAGGCACGGGACGCACGGCAATGGTGATATCCGCGCCATCATCGATATGCGCCTGAAGCATTTTATTGTAGTCCATCTTGTAGATATGATCACCGGAGAGGATCAGCACATATTCGGGATCAAACTGCTCGATGAAGGAAATATTCTGGTAGATGGCATTGGCGGTGCCGCGATACCATTCGCTGCCCTTTATATTCTGATAGGGAGGCAGCACAAACACGCCGCCGCTGGAGAGATCCAGATCCCATGGTGCGCCGGAGCCGATATAGCGGTTCAGCTCGAGGGGCTGATACTGGGTTAGTACGCCGACGGTATCGATATGGGAATTGGTGCAGTTGGAGAGCGGAAAGTCAATGATGCGGAACTTGCCGCCAAAGGGAACGGCAGGCTTGGCGACCTCCTTGGTAAGCAGACCCAGACGGCTGCCCTGACCGCCCGCCAGCAGCATTGCGATACACTTCTTTTTGATCAACAAAAACCCCTTCTTTCAATGTGATATAGCTGCAAAATGCCAGCGAAGATTCACGTTGATATCATTATACAATATCTTAATCGAAATTACCAGATGCAAACACAAATTATGTAAAATATTTTATTTACAAATTGTGCCGAAATTTGTTTAGCTGCGTCGAAACCAGCGCGATTTTCCAGCCAAGCGCCTATTTCAAGGTAAAGTCGTGCTGGTTTGGCTGGCTTGGCTCAATGGAAAGCTGGATCCTGCGCAAGCAGGAGATAGCTTTCACGAACGACCATATATTCCTCATTTGCAGGAATGACATAGGCGGCGACGGCGGAATCGGGCGTGGTTACGAGGCGCTCGCCGCTGCCGTGGGTGTTTGCTTCCTCATCGATCCTCACGCCGAGGTGAGCCATGCCCTGAAGCACCATGCGGCGCAAGCGGACGGAATTTTCGCCGATGCCGCCGGTGAAGGCGATGGCGTCCAGCCCGCCGATCTCCATGGAATAGGCGCCGATATAGCGCAGGACATGGGTGGCAAATACCTTCATGGCAAGCTCGGCGCGCTGGTTGCCCTCGGAGATTGCCTGCTCGATATCGCGCATATCGCCGGAGGTGCCGGATATGCCCTTGAGCCCGCTATTTTTGCCAAGCCCATGATAGATCTCATCCAGCGTAAGCCCCTGCTCCAGCAGGTAGGGAACGATATAGACGTCCACATCGCCGGTGCGGCTGGCATGGGGGATGCCCATCTGGAGGGAGAAGCCGAAGGAATTATCCATGCTTTTGCCATCGAGTATGGCGCAGAGGGAGGCGCTGCCGCCGAGGTGGCAGGAAACGATGCGGCGATGCTGCTTCAGCCGCTCGGCAATATAGCCGTGGGACGCGCCATGGTAGCCCATGCGGAGGACGCCATACTTTTCCGTCCATTCGTAGGGAATGGGGAATACGCGGCGCTCCATGGGGATGGTCTGGTGGAAGGCTGTTTCGAACACGCCAACCTGCCGAACATCGGGCAGGAGCCTTTGGAAGACGGAGATGGCTTCCAGATAGGGACCGTTATGGGCGGGAGCCACGCTGAAATAGGTGCGCATGCCATCGAGCACAGGCTTGGTAAGCTCATGTACGCCGTAATGATCCTTGGAAAGGACGGTTTTATAGCCGATCGCCTCAATTTCCGAAAGGGAGGTGATCACGCCGGTATCCGCTGCGGACAGGGTGGAAAGAAAGATGGAGATGCCGGCGGTGTAGTCCGGCACGGAGAGGTTTTCCCGGGAAAAGCTGCGCGAGGGGGTTTTATAGGAGAAGATGGCGCTATCGGAGCCGACGCGCTCGACCCTGCCCTCGGCAAGGACTTGGAAGGCGGGCATGAGCCAGAGCTTAAACTTGAGCGAGGTGCTGCCCGCATTGCAGATGAGGATCTTCATTTGGTTTGCCTCCGTTTGCCCAACCGCGATGGCGGCGGGATGATGATGGGGCGGTATCTGCATATGTTAACAAAATACCAAAAATATCATATCAACAGAGGGCGGATTTGTCAACCTGCGCTTTGCAGATATGGCATAAAAAGATGAAGCTTACACAATTGACAGGGGTGCTGGCTTGCGCTATAATTTCAGTATAAGTGGAAGTATGCACAGAGGTATGAAAGATTATGTATGAAGATGTGAAGGGACTCGTTTTCGACATAGAGGAATTTGCAGTGTTCGACGGGCCGGGCATCCGCTGTGCGGTATTCCTGAAAGGCTGCCCGCTCAGGTGCATGTGGTGCCACAACCCGGAGGGCTTGGAGGCGCATCCGCAGCGGGTGGTTACGCAGTCGCTGTGCGAGCACTGCGGCAGGTGTCGGGAGGTTTGCCCGTCGAAGGAGAAGTGCATTGGCTGCGGCAGGTGCGTGGAGGTTTGCCCGAAGGGCTGCATTCGCATTGCCGGTACCCGAATGACCGCTGGCGAGGTTGCCGAGAAGATACGCCGTCAGGCGAGGATACTGAACATGAACGGCGGCGGCGTGACCTTTTCCGGCGGCGAGGTAATGCTCCAGAGCGACTTTGTGGTTGCCGTGCGCAGGCTGGTGCCGGAGGTACATGCGCTGGTGGAAACCAGCGGCTTTACCACGGAGGAGATCTTCCGCAAGGTATGCGAGGCGATGGACATGGTCATCATGGATGTGAAGATCGTGGATCCAGCGTTGCACAAGCGCTACACCGGCGTGGACAACGCGCCGATACTGCGCAACCTTGAGCTGCTCAAGGGCATGAACAAGCTATTCAGGATCCGCGTGCCGCTGATTCCCACGGTGAACGACACCATGGAGAACATGGAGGCGACGGCGTGGCTGCTGGAGGGCGCTGAAATGCTCGAAAAGGTGGAGCTTATGCGCTACAACAAGGCTGCCGGAGCCAAGTATAGCGGGCTGGACATGGCATACGAGGTGGATTTCCCGGAGAAGCAGGAGCCGAATATTTTCCGCGAGCCGTTTGAAAGCCGCGGGATCAAGGTAGATATACTGTGAGGGACAAGGCGAGAGCATATTGTCGATCAGGGATATATAATCAGGGATATATAATATAGAAAGCATTAACAGGAGGCGTACCAAATGAGCAATATCAAAGCCATCCGTCGCGAGCTTGGCACGGAGAAATGGAATGAGATCAGCGCGCGGATACAGGATCCGAAGCTCACGCTGTCCGAGCGTGCAGCGCTGCGGCTGAAGCTGTTCCTCGAGGAGGAGCAGATCATCAAAAACGAGGGCGAGCACATTCCTGCATGGCGAACCATTATCTCCTTCCCAGATATCTATGCCGAGGGTGAGAAGGAACAGCTGACGCAGGGACGCTATGTACACGAGCAGGGACGCGTATGCAATATTTCCAGCGACTGGGCTGGCGTGCTGGCTGGCGGACTGCTGCCGCGCCGCGAAAAGGGCAATGCGGACATGCAGATGTGCGTGGACGCGGTGATCGCCTATGCCGACCGCTATGAGGATGCGGAGCTTTCCGATGCCATCCGCTATGGCGCCAAGAGCTACCTCGGCGCGATGAAGCTTTTCCGCATACTGCACTTCAGCCTGTGGGCTTCGAACGTATACCACAACACGGTGGGGCGCTACGACCAGTACATGTATCCTTATTATAAGAAGGATATCGAGAGCGGTGCACTGACCGAGGAGCAGGCGCTTAAGCTGACCGAGGAATTTTTCCTGTCCTTCAACCGCGACAGCGACCTTTACATTGGCATGCAGCAGTGCGACAACGGTCAGAGCCTGATGCTGGGCGGCTGCAAGGAGGACGGC